>NZ_JAARMB010000029.1:0-51077 GCF_012985615.1 Pseudomonas sp. WS 5412 | reverse complement strand
GGGTGCCGTTGCCGCCGCCATTCAGGGCCATGAACTGCGGGTCAGTCTTGTCGAGGGTGTAGACATAACTGCCATCGGCAAACAGTTGCAGGGTGCCGTAGGTACCCACGATGGTAGTTGGCGTAACAGGCCCGGTCGTTATGCGGTCAGCACCTTGTACATCATTGCCCAGCACGCTGCCGCTCAGAATGAGCTGGCTCTCAGAAGCAATACCAGCGGGGTTGTCGTCGACGGCTTTTGGCACGTCGTCGACCACATTGACGTCCAGTAAACCATTGTCGCTGCTGTTGTTGCTGTCGGTGGCGACCACCGCGAACGACTCACTGATGCTATTGGTGCCCGCGCCGTTTGGGTGGCTGTCGATACCGTTGAGGGTGTAGCTGTAGCTGATCACCCCCGTGCTGGCGTTGTAACCGGTGATGGTCAGGGTGTTTCCGAAGCCAGTGGGTTCCGATTGTGGGAAGGTCGCGGCGACGCCGTTGGTGACGACGCTGATGCCGCCCACAGTAAGGTTTTTCAGGCCGTCCAAGGCCGTCACCGTGAAGGTGCCGGATTGGGTCAGCGCAGGCCCATCGTTAGCGCTGCCCAACGGCAGGTTTTTCTCGTAGACGGTGACTTCGCCACCATTGACGTTCAGGCCGGTCAACACCACTGGGTCGTCGTTGTTATGCACCTGCAACACCAGGTTGGCGGTGCTGGTGTCGCCGTCGAGATCGTTAAGCTGATAGGTGAAGGTTTCGGTGCCGTTGCCGCCGCCATTCAGGGCCATGAACTGCGGGTCAGTCTTGTCGAGGGTGTAGGTGTAGCTGCCATCCGCGAACAGCTGCAGAGTGCCGTAGGTACCCACGATGGTAGTTGGCGTAACCGGCCCGGTCGCTATGCGGTCAGCACCTTGTACGTCATTACCCAAAACACTGCCGCTCAAGGTCAACAGACTTTCCGAGGCCACTTGTGTATTGGTGTCATCAACTGCAGTCGGCACGTCGTCGACCACACTGACGTCCAGCGAACCATTGGCACTGCTGTTGTTACTGTCGGTGGCGACCACCGTAAACGACTCGCTGATGCTATTGGTACCCGCGCCGGCTGGGTGGCTGTCGATACCGTTGAGCGTGTAGCTATAGCTGATCACCCCCGTGCTGGCGTTGTAGCCAGTGATGGTCAGGGTGTTGCCGAAGCCGGTAGGTTCCGACTGCGGAAAAGTAGCGGCAACGCCGTTGGTGACGACGCTAATCCCGCCCACAGTCAGGTTTTTCAGGCCGTCCAAGGCGGTCACCGTGAAGGTGCCGGATTGGGTCAGCGCAGGCCCATCAATAGCACTGCCCAACGGCAGGTTCTTCTCATAGACCGTAACCTCCCCGCCATTCACCTCAAGCCCCGTCAACACCACCGGGTCGTCATTGTTATGCACCTGCAACACAAGGTTGGCGGTGCTGGTGTCGCCATCGGCATCCGTCAGGGTATAGGTAAAGGTTTCAGTCCCATTACCGCCGCCATTCAATGCCAGAAAATCGCTATCGGCGGTATTCAGCGTGTACACATACGTGCCATTCGCCGCCAACTCCAACGTGCCGTAAAGCCCCGTGAAGGAGCCCGGCGTAATCGGCCCGGACGCGACCCGATCGGCGCCTTGCGCGTCATTGGTCAACACCGTGCCGCTCAGGGTCAGCAGGCTTTCGGAGGCCACTTGCGCATTGCCGTCATCGGCAGCGGTCGGTACATCGTCCACCACACTCACGTGCAGAGTGCCGGTGGCGGTGCTGTTGTTGGTGTCGTTGGCGATAACGCTGAAGCTCTCGGTCAGGTCATTCAACCCGCCCGCCGACGGATGCGCCTCGGTGCCCGTCAGGGTATAGCTGTAGCTGATCACCCCGGTGGCCGGGTCAAACCCGGTGATGGTCAGGGTATTGCCCAGGCCGGTGGCGATGGATTGCGGGAAGCCGGCGGCGACACCGCCGGACACCACGCTGATACCGCCCACCGACAGGTTCTGCAAGCCGTCCACGGCCGATACGGTCAGGCTGCCGGCGCGGGTCAGCGCGCCAGCGTCAGGGCTGCTGCCGTCCACCAGGTTTTTTTCATAGAGGGTCAGGTCGGCGCCATTTACGCTGATGCCGCCAATCACCACCGGGTCATCATTGTTGTGCACTTGCAGCACCAGGTTGGCGGTGCTGCTGTCGCCGTCGGCGTCGGTCAGGGTGTAGGTGAAGGTTTCGCTGCCATTGCCGCCGCCCTGCAGCGCGACAAAATCAGGGTCGGCGGTGTTCAGCGTGTAGGTGTAGCTGCCGTCAGCCGCCAGCACCAGAGTGCCGTATTGACCGCTGAACGTGCCGCCGGTGATCGGGCCGCTGGCGACGCGGTCGGCACCTTGGGTGTCGTTATCCAGGACGTTGCCGCTGAGGGTCAGCAGGCTTTCCGAAGCGCGGCCCTCATGGCTGTCATCCAGCGCCTTGGGCACGTCGTCGATGAGGGTGATATCCAGCGAGCCGGTGGCGCTGTCGTTATCGCTATCGGTGGCGACCACCGCGAATTGTTCACTCAGGCTGTTGCTGCCGTTGCCCGACGGATGGGCCTCATTGCCGGTCAAGGTGTAGCTGTAGCTGATCACCCCGGTGGCTGCGTTGTAGCCGGTGATGCTCAGGGTGTTGCCCAGCCCGGTGGTGATAGTTTGCGGGAAGCTGCTGGCCACCCCGCCGCTGACCACGCTGATGCCGCCCACGGTCAGGCTTTGCAGGCCATCGGGCGCCGAGACGTTGAAGGTACCGGTCTGCACCAACGCCGCCGGATTGCTGGCCGAGCCTTGTGCAAGATTGGCCTCGTTGAGCGTCAACTCGCCGCCCTCGACCTCCAGCCCACCCAGGCTCACCGGGTTGTCGGGAGGCACTACCACGGGCTGGTCGTTGCCGGTATCGGGCTGGCCGGCGACCTGGAACAACGGAAACTCAGGGATCCCGCCAAACCCTGCCGTGGGAAAGCCGATGACCGGCTCCACCCGCCCGGCGACTTCGGTCAACAACACAAAGGAGTGCCCACCGCCCAGCTCACCTGCCGCCGTGCTGCCGGTTTGGCCGGCGGCCGTGGCTTCAGCGGTCTGGGTCGGGTCGTCACCGGCGGCGATGGCTTTTTGCAGTTGCTGCACATCGGTCAACTGTGCCTGGCTCGGTGCGAGGTCTTCCGAGGCGTGAATCTGCGGCGCCTGGCCAGCCAGCAATTGCGGGGAAAGGCCCAGGCTGCTGTCGCGCCCCAGGGTCAGCTCCTGGCCGTTGGTCAGTTGCACCGCGACTGCACCGGCCGCACCGGTCTGCAGTTGCTCGCCGGCAAACAGTCGGTCGCCTTCGATCAGGCTTCGGCGACTGCCATCTCCTGCCACGGCAAAGACTTCCCCAACCACCTTGCTGACAACACCGATTAACTTGGCCATGCGCTTATCTCCCTGTCCGACCCCAGTAGTCGGCACCTCGGTTACGTGCACAAGTGCAGTGGATCGGGGGGGCCGGAAGTGGCACAAAACTGATTCAAATCAGCCGCCAACCCGCGCTTCAACCCCGTTACAGAGAGCCTTTCAAAAGAGGCAGCGACAGAAAACCGTCACAAAAAATCGCCCCTTTTTTCGCTACCCCATCACCTGCTTGCACTTGCGATTGAACTTTCCCCGAGCCGAAAAACACGCCACAGCGCACATAACTCAAGGCTTGTGCTTTGAACAATGTCTTGCTTCGCGCAGAACGCATAAGTTTTTTTGGACATAAACATTATGAGAAATCCTTCTTAGGTCCCCCCGCAAATGTTCTTAGCTGTGTTGTTACAAGCCTGAGACGGTTTGCCCTCTAAATTCGTCAAATAAATGGCGACAGACCAGTAACACTGACACCGGGAGATGTACCCATGCGCGCCTTTACCCCCCTCTGCAGCGCGATTCTGATCGCCATGGCCTGCACCAACACCCAAGCAATGTCACTGACCCAAGCGATCCAAAGCACGCTGGACACTCACCCGGAACTGAATGCCAGCCGTAACAGCCGGCTTTCGGCCGATGAAGATGTAAAAGTCGCCAAAGGCGGCTTCTACCCCAGCCTCGACCTCAATGCCGCCTACGGCCGTGGCTACAGCGACAACAGCACCACCCGCGCCCGTGGTGGCAATCACCACACCGAGACCGACAACTACACCCAGTCGGAACTGCGCCTGCGCCAGATGCTGTTCGACGGTTTCAACACCTCCAACGAAGTGCAGCGCACCGGGGCGGTGGTCAACTCCCGCGCCTATTACACCCGTGGCACCGCCGAGAGCCTGGCCCTGCGCACCGTCGAGGTGTACCTGGAAGTGCTCAAGCGCCGCGACCTGCTGACATTGGCCAAGAACAACCTGCAGGCGCACCTGCGCGTCACCGACCAGATCGGCCTGCGCACCGAGCGCGGCATCGGCAGCACCGCCGACCGCGACCAGTCCACCGCCCGCCGGGCCCTGGCAGACAACAACTACCAGACCGCACTGGTCGACCTGCAAGACGCCGAATCGAACTTCTATAGCGTGGTCGGGCGCATGCCGGATGAATTGGAAAGCCCGGCGTCGATCAAGGGCGAGCTGCCCAGCGACCAACTCGGCGCCCGGCGCAGCATGCTGGAGAACAACCCCTATCTGAAGTCGGCCCAGTCCGATGTGATGGCCGCCGAGAGCCAGTACGAGGTGGCCAAGTCGCCGTTCTATCCACGCTTCGATGCCGAGGCGGCGGTGGGCGCCAATAACAATGTGCAGGGCGACCTGGGCCACGACAACGAATGGCGGGTGGGTGTGGTGATGAACTACAACCTGTTCCGTGGCGGCAGCGACAAAGCCCGCCTGGCGTCGGACTCGCACAAGATCAACCAGGCCATGGACATCCGCAACAACGCCCTGCGCATGCTCAACGAGAACCTCAACCTGGCCTGGCATGCCATGGACAACGCCCGCATCCAGACCCCCACCGCCCGCGAATATGCCGAAACCACCCAGCGCGTACGCGCGGCCTATCAGGACCAGTTCGGCCTGGGCCAACGCACCCTGCTGGACCTGCTGGACAGTGAAAACGAGCTGTACAACGCCAACCGGCGCTACACCGAAGTGCGCTACACCGAAGAGTTCTCCATGTACCGCGTGCTGGCCAATATGGGCGAGTTGCTGAACAAGGAGCGCGTGGTGGTGCCGGCCGAAGCCATTGCCCAGTCGGAAGTCAGAAGCGAAGCCCACCTGCCTGACCTGAAGTAGCCAACGACGTGGAGCAGATCGCCGTGAGCCAGATGGAACCGCTGAACCCGGGTGTCGACCCGCGCCAGAGCTTTGATGACCCGTTGCTCGACGGCCTGCTGATCCTCTGCAAGCTGCACGGCTGCAGCGTCAGCCGTAGCAGCCTGAGCGCCGGCCTGCCCTTGGCGCAACAACGCCTGAGCCTGGACTTGCTGCCACGGGCCGCGGCCCGGGCCAGCTTGCAGGCGCGGGTATTGCGCCGGGACTTGAAGGCCATCTCGGCGCTGAACCTGCCAGTGCTGTTGCTGCTCAACGAAGGTCGCTGCGCGGTGTTGCGGCGCTGGGGCGAGGATGGCCAGGCGCTGATCCTGCCCAGCGAAGCCGAAGGCGGCGAACAGTGGGTCAGCCGCGAAGAGCTCGGCGCGGCCTACAGCGGCCAGGCCCTGTTTGCCCGGCCACGGCACGAAATCGAAGACCTGCGCGCGCCGCTGGTGCCAAGAGTCGAGGCGTGGTTTCGCGACACCTTGAAGCTGTCGCGCTGGCTGTACAGCGATGCAATTCTCGCCAGTTTGCTGATCAACCTGCTGGGCCTGATGGTGCCGCTGTTCGTGATGCAGACCTACGACCGCGTGGTGCCGAACCAGGCCACCTCGACCTTGTGGGTACTGGTGATCGGCCTGCTGATCGGCACGGCGTTCGAGCTGGTACTGCGGGTGGTGCGCGCCCATCTGCTGGACACCGCCGGCAAGAAGACCGATGTGATTTTGTCAGCGACCCTGTTCGAGCGCATCACCGGCATGTCGATGAAGGCGCGCCCCGCCACCATCGGCGGTTTTGCCCAGAGCATCCATGACTTCCAGGGCCTGCGCGAATTCCTCACCGCGGTGACCCTTACCAGCCTGATCGACCTGCCCTTCGCCGTGCTGATGCTGGTGGTGATCGGCCTGCTCGGCGGCTGGCTGGTGATCATCCCTTTGTGTGCGTTCCCGCTGACCATCGGCTTTGCGATGCTGATCCAGGTACGCCTGCGCGACACCGTGCAAAAAAGCCTGAGCCTGGGCGCCGAACGCCAGGCGCTGTTGATCGAAACCCTCAGCGGCCTGGAAACCCTCAAGGCCTGCAGCGCCGAAAGCGAGCGCCAGCACCAGTGGGAAAGCACCCACGGCGCCCTCACCCGCCTCGACAGCCATGCGCGCAACCTCTCGGCGCTGGCCACCAATGGCACGCTGTTCATCCAGCAGTTTTCCGGGATGGCGACCATTGTTGCCGGGGTCTACAGCATCATCGCCGGCAGCCTCAGTGTCGGCGCGCTGGTGGCCACCTACATGCTCGGCAGCCGGGTATTGGCGCCGCTGGGGCAGATCGCCGGGTTGATCACCCGCTACCAGCAGGCGCAATTGACCATGCGCAGCACCGACGCGCTGATGGCCCTGCCCCAGGAGCGCGACCCGCAGCAGCGCCCACTGGAGCGCACGCAACTGAGTGGCGCCCTGGAAGTCAGCCAGGTCACCTTCCGCTATGCCGGGCAGAACACCCCGGCCCTGAGCCAGGTCAGTTTCCAGCTCAAGGCTGGCGAGCGCGTGGGCATTATCGGCCGCAGCGGCTCGGGCAAAAGCACACTGGGCCGCCTGGTGATGGGCTTCTACGCGCCAGAAGAAGGCCAGTTGCTGCTCGATGGCCTCGACCTGCGCCAGCTGGATGTGGCCGACCTGCGCCAACAAGTGGGCTATGTGGCCCATGACCTGCCGCTGTTGGCCGGCAGCCTGCGCGATAACCTGACCCTGGGCGCGCGCTATATCAGCGATGTGCGGATGCTCGAAGTGGCCGAACTGACCGGCGTCAGCGAACTGGCCCGCCAGCACCCACAAGGCTTCGACCGGCCGGTGGGCGAGCGCGGGCAACTGCTGTCCGGCGGCCAGCGCCAGGCGGTGTTGCTGGCCCGCGCGTTGCTGCTCGACCCGCCGATCCTGCTGCTGGACGAACCCACCAGCGCCATGGACAACAGCAGCGAAGAAACCCTGCGCCAGCGCCTGGAGCTGTGGGTCAAGGGCAAGACACTGCTGTTGGTCACGCACCGCACCTCGATGCTCAGCCTGGTCGACCGCTTGATCGTGCTGGACAACGGCCGCATCGTTGCCGACGGCCCCAAAGAAAGTGTGATTGATGCACTGCGCAAGGGCCGTGTCGGCTCGGCCGCCGTCTAGGAGCCCACCATGTCAGCCACTCCCGCGCCACCGGGCTACTTCAAGAGCTTTGGCAAAACCGCCGACAGCGAATTCATGCCCGAACTGGCAGGCGCTGCGCTGCAGGACTCGCCGCGCCGTTCACGGATTATCGTGTGGCTGACCGCCGGCCTGATCATCTGCGCCCTGCTGTGGGCCAACTTTGCCGTTCTCGATGAAGTGACCATGGGCGAAGGCAAGGCCATCCCGTCGAGCAAGGTGCAAGTGATCCAGAACCTGGAAGGCGGCATCGTCACCCAGATCTACGTGCGCGAAGGGCAGATGGTGGACAAGGGCGACAAACTGCTGCAACTGGACGACACGCGGTTCCGCTCGAACAAGGGCGAAAGCGAAGTCGACCGGTATGCCCTCACCGCCCAGGTCGAACGCCTGTCGGCCGAGGCCGAGGGGCGGCCGTTCAAATTGTCCGATGAAGTGATCGCCAAGGCTCCGCAAGTGGCTGAAGACGAGCGCTCACTGTTTGAACAACGCCAGCGGCGCTTGAGCAGCGAGCAACGGACCTTGAGTAAACAGTTGCGGCAGAAAACCCAGGAACTGGCGGAGTTTCGCTCCAAACTGGGCCAATTCAGCTCCAGCCTGGCGCTGCTGCAACAAGAGATGAACATGTCGGCCCCTCTGGTGGGCACCGGCGCGGTGTCACCGGTGGAAATCCTGCGCCTCAAACGCAGCGCCGTGGAGATCCGTGGCTCGTTGAACGCCACCACCCTGGCAATCCCCCGGGCGGAATCGGCGATCAATGAGATCAAGAGCAAGATCGACGAATCGGTACAGACCTTCCGCTCGGAAGCGGCCAAGGAACTCAACGAAAAACGCACCGACCTGTCAAAAATCACCGCCACCAGCATCGCCATCGATGACCGCGTCAGCCGCACCACCGTGGTCTCGCCGGTGCATGGGGTGATCAAGCAATTGAAGGTCAACACCATCGGCGGTGTCGTCCAGCCGGGCAGCGACATGGTGGAAATCGTCCCGCTGGAAGACAACCTGCTGATCGAGGCCAAAGTACGGCCCCAGGACGTGGCGTTCTTGCATCCGGGGCAGAAGGCGATGGTCAAGTTCAGTGCCTATGACTACACGATCTACGGCGGGCTGGCGGCGAAACTGGAACTGATCGGCGCCGATACGATTACCGACGACAAGGGCAACAGCTTCTACCTGATCCAGGTGCGCACCGATAAGAACCATCTGGGCGGGGATAAAAAACCGTTGCTGATCATCCCGGGGATGGTGGCAACGGTGGACATTATTACCGGGGAGAAAAGCGTGCTGGATTACTTGCTCAAGCCGGTGTTGAAGGCACGCACGGAGGCGATGCGCGAGCGTTAGCGGTGTTTGGGCAGGCGCCATCGCCGGCAAGCCAGCTCCTACATCGACCGCGTATGTCTTGAGCGGCGCGGTCAATGGGGGAGCTGGACCTGGGTGAACCGGCTAATCACCCCCATGATTGCGCTGAAACACCTCCTCCCCCATCGCTGCAATCTGCCCGTCGATCAACGCCTCAAACGGCCGCAACAACGGATCAAATGACTGCGGCGCCTCCAGCACCTGCAACGCCTGCGCAATTGCCTCCACCGTCGACAACGCCCCTGGCCCCGGTGCCTTGCGCAACCGGTAACGGGACACTGCGCCCGCCGCCAGCGTCACCCGTGGCAACGCCGCCAGCAGCGGGTTGAGGTGCAGCAACTTGCGCGCCTTGCGCCAGGTACCGTCGGGCACCACCAGCAGCAACGGCTCATCGGATGGGCCATAGGTCTGCAGCGACTGCGCCTCTTCGCCAGGAAACAGCAGCCGTGCCTGATAGCCCGGAGGGTTGAGCAAGGTCTGCAAGTCTTCAAATACTTCGCCCACTACCAACTGCGTATTCACCAGGCCCAACGCGGCGAGGCGCGCGGTGTTGAGCGCATGGTTGACCTCGCTGGGATGCTGCAACAGCAACACCCGGGTACGGCTGTGCAGGCTCGGGATCAGCGCGCACAGGCAGTGGGTGGTCGGCCGCAGGCAGCGGGGGCATTGGGGTCTGGACATATTCAGGCCTGATTGAGCTGTGCTTTGAGTAAATCGCGAAAGGTCTGGATCAACGGTTCGCGGCTGCGCCCGCGGCGCATGATCAGCGAAAACGGCGCCTGGTAGCCAAAAGTCGCCGGCAACAGCACCCGCAAGTCGCCCTTGTCGGCCCAGGCCTGGGCGTAGTGCTCGGGCAAGTAGCCGATGTAGGCGCCGGACAACACCAGGATCAACTGCGCCTCCATACTTTCTACAGTGGCGGCGCTGTGTTTGAAGCCATGGCGCGCCAGTTCCGCCTGGCTCCAGTAACCGCGCCCGACCATGCGTTGCTGGGTAATCACCTGCTCCGGAATGCGTCGCTCGCTGAACAGCGGATGCCGCGAACTGCAATAGAGCCAGTGCTGCTCGCGGTACAGCGGCATGTAGACCAAGCCGCTCATGCGGTTGGAGAAGGCGCCGATGGCCAGGTCCAGGCGATTGTCCTGCACCCCCAGTTGCAGCTCGTAGGGGCTCATCACCGATAAGTGCAGATGCACCGCCGGGTGCTCAAGGCTGTAGGCGCCGATGACTTCGGCAAATGGCAGGGCCTTGTCGCTGACCGTGGAGTCGAGCACACCCAGTTTGAGCGTGCCGCGCAGTTCGCCCTTGAGCGCCGCCGCGTATTGCTCGAAGCCCTCCAGTTCGCCCAGCAGGCGCAAGGTTTCCTGGTGAAACAACTCGCCCTTGCTGGTCAGGCTGAACCCGCCACGCCCGCGATGGCACAGCACCAGGCCCAACGCGCCTTCCAGTTGGCTCATATAGGTGCTGATGGCCGACGTCGACAGGTTGAGCTCATGCTGGGCATTGGCAAACCCCTGGTGGCGCACGACGCTGACGAAGATGCGCAGCAATTTCAGGTCGGGCAAGGCATTGGCCATGGACGCTCCAGGCAAAAAGTCGGCGGACAGGGAACAGGTTTCGCAAACCGGTGGAGTCTACCCCAGGCATTAGTTTAGAAAAATCTGAACTAAGTATTTCCCCACAGCGATTCTTCCGTTGCCGGGCATTTCGCAGAATCGGCCTCTGATAACCACAACAACGATGAGGCACTGCCGTGGACAAGATCTTTCACCAACCACTGGGCGGCAACGAAATGCCGCGCTTTGCCGGCATCGCTACCATGATGCGCCTGCCCCACCTGCAAACCGCCGCCGGCCTGGATGCGGCCTTTGTCGGCGTGCCCCTGGATATCGGCACCTCGCTGCGCGCCGGCACCCGCTTCGGGCCGCGTGAAATCCGCGCTGAGTCGGTGATGATCCGCCCCTACAACATGGCCACCGGCGCTGCGCCGTTCGACTCGCTGTCGGTGGCCGACATCGGCGACGTGGCGATCAACACCTTCAACCTGCTGGACGCCGTGCGCATTATCGAAGAAGCCTACGATGAGATCCTCGGCCATAACGTAATCCCGCTGACCCTGGGCGGCGACCACACCATCACCCTGCCGATCCTGCGGGCGATCCACAAGAAACACGGCAAGGTCGGGCTGGTGCATATCGATGCCCACGCCGACGTCAACGACCATATGTTCGGCGAGAAAATCGCCCACGGCACCACCTTCCGCCGGGCCGTCGAAGAGGGCCTGCTCGATTGCGACCGTGTGGTGCAAATCGGCCTGCGCGCCCAGGGCTATACCGCCGAAGACTTCAATTGGAGCCGCAAACAGGGGTTCCGCGTGGTCCAGGCCGAAGAATGCTGGCACCACTCCCTCGCGCCGTTGATGGCCGAAGTCCGGGAAAAGGTCGGCGGCGGCCCGGTGTACCTGAGTTTCGACATCGACGGCATCGACCCGGCCTGGGCGCCCGGCACCGGCACCCCGGAAATCGGCGGGCTGACCACCATACAGGCGATCGAGATCATCCGGGGCTGCCAGGGCCTGGACCTGATTGGTTGTGATCTGGTGGAGGTTTCGCCGCCCTACGACACCACCGGCAACACCTCGTTGCTGGGCGCCAACCTGCTGTACGAAATGCTCTGCGTGCTGCCTGGAGTCACGCACCGTTGATGTAGCGCGTCACCTGATTAGTCCATAAAAACAATAACTGGAGAGGCGCCACCATGGCTCTGGATCTATTCGTCGTACTTATCTACGCCGCCGGCATGCTCGTGCTCGGCTATTTCGGCATGCGCCGGGCCAAGACCCATGAAGACTATCTAGTCGCCGGGCGCAACCTGGGGCCGACCCTGTACATGGGCACCATGGCCGCAACGGTGCTGGGCGGCGCGTCCACAGTGGGCAGCGTGCGCCTGGGTTATGTGCATGGTATTTCCGGGTTCTGGCTCTGCGCGGCGCTGGGCACGGGGATCATTGCGCTGAACCTGTTTCTCGCAAAACCCTTGCTCAAGCTGAAAATCTTCACCGTGACCCAGGTCCTGGAGCAGCGCTACAACCCCACGGCCCGCCAGGCCAGCGGGCTGATCATGCTGGCCTATGCGCTGATGCTGGCGGTGACCTCGATCCTGGGGATCGGCACCGTATTGCAAGTGATGTTTGACCTGCCGTTCTGGGCCGCCATCCTGCTGGGTGGTGGCGTGGTGCTGGTGTATTCGACCATTGGCGGCATGTGGTCGCTGACGCTAACCGATATCGTGCAGTTTGTGATCAAGACCGTCGGCCTGATGTTTATCCTGCTGCCGATCTGCCTGTACCGCGTAGGCGGCTGGGATGAACTGGTGGCCAAACTGCCGGCGGCCAGTTTCAGCTTCACCAGCATCGGCTGGGACACCATCATCACCTACTTCATGATCTACTTTTTCGGCATCCTGATCGGCCAGGACATCTGGCAACGGGTGTTTACCGCCCGTGACGCAAAAGTCGCCCAGTACGCAGGAACCTTCGCCGGCTTCTACTGCATCCTCTACGGCCTGGCCTGCGCCCTGATCGGCATGGCCGCCCATGTGCTGATCCCGGACCTGGACAACGTCAACAACGCCTTCGCCGCCATCGTCAAACTGTCGTTGCCCGATGGCCTGCGCGGCCTGGTGATCGCGGCGGCCCTGGCGGCGATGATGTCCACCGCCAGCGCCGGCCTGCTCGCCGCGTCCACCGTGCTGACCGAAGACCTGCTGCCGCGCCTGCGCGGCGGCAAGCAGTCGAGCCTGAACATCAACCGCTTGTTCACCCTGCTGACTGGGATGGCCGTGCTGGGTATCGCCTTGATAGTCACCGACGTGATCAGCGCACTGACCCTGGCCTATAACCTGCTGGTCGGCGGCATGCTGATCCCATTGATCGGGGCGATTTACTGGAAACGCGCTACGACGGCGGGTGCGATCAGCGCCATGGCATTGGGGTTTGTCACGTCACTGGTGTTTATGGTCAAGGATGGCTTGGAGGCAAACACGCCGATCTATTACAGCCTGGGCGTGAGTGTGGTGAGTTTTGTGCTGGTGAGTCTGCTGTCGCGTCGGCCAGAGGTGGCGGCGGCCGATGCAGCCTGATTGAAGCAGACTTGAGCGGGTGCGATGTCGGTTGTCGCACCCACCCTCTTATTTACTGTTCAGGTCTTTCAAACAGATCACCACATTCGTCACAGGCAAAGTACTGCTCTTTCGCCGAACACCAGATGACCCCAGTAGCTCCCGCCCTAACCTGCCATGTGCAGATATGCCCGTTGTACTTCAGGTTGCCCTCCAGATAACAAGGGGCCCACTCGTAACGGTCATGCAGGGTGCGGCTATCAATCTTCGAGGCGCGCTGGAAAAACGCCTGCACACGGTTTGGATCAAGGGGCACATCAGAAGGCCGGCAACTCTCAGGTTCTTGGGATTGGAAGCTGGAGACAACAATGCCTTCAAGGTCGGGCGTGTGCCGATCCGTACATCCCGCAAGAACGAGTAATGCGCCTATCGGCCATGCTTTGATCGGCATCATTCCCACACCGCACTACTGGCTTCACCCGGGTTTTTATAGGATATCTGCGGGTGCCTGTAGACATCACCCGAGGACAGGTTGAAATGAACATATAACTCGTTGACGAGCCATTGAAGGGATTGGTTCTGCAAGGGGGTAACGGACTCATACCGCGAGGTATCCAAGTGTTTGCCCACCAATTCGATGCCAATAGAGTCGGAGTTCACAGGATAGCTTTTTGCTCGCTCATGTGCGTCCAACGCCTTGATCTGCGCAGTCCACGATAACGCTTGAATACGGGCCATCTGGGCGCTGTCACACGATTTTTTATCAATCGCCAGACACTTCGAGCGTATGAGCTTTCCAACGTGGTAGCAGCGCTTTTTCAAGCTGGCCGTCTGGTAAACAAAGCCATTTTTATCAATCAGAAAGTGCGCACCACTGCCTTTTGCAAGGTAGCCGTTGAACGTATGTTGCGCAGTAGGTGCATCCGTCTGGTGGACAACTAAAGCATGTATACCGTCCAGATCCCCATGCTCAATCGCGTAAAACCGACGCAGTATCACCTTGGCGGAAACCAGCATTCCATCACTGTTAACACACGACATAGCCCTGTCTTCCTTCCTTGAAGAGAGCAGGAATATAAAGCGTCCAAACACGGAAGTGGTCGAGGGAGCAGACAAAAAGAAACGTCCGACCAGAATACTTCCAGGGTCAGACAAGGTGAGCGCAACTTAATTTAGGAGTCCGGACTTCGACTGGTACAAAGCAATCGCATACAACCGCACGCCCAATCTACTGTGCTTCAGGGACAGTGTGACAAGTGATCGCGCCCAAACACCAATGTCTGAGCGCTTTTCCGGACTTACCTGCGACGCGGGCGGCGCTGTTCGTCATCGGTGCGGATTGGCACCGGTTGCAGCGGTGGCTCGATCAAGCCGAGTGCGACGCCGAGGTCGTGCAGCCAGTTTTGCAGTTTTTCTTTCATGGTGCCCCCTTTGAGGGTAGTGCCGAGCAGCTGGAATTCTGTGGCTGCTTCCTACAGATAGTAGTACTAAGTCCCACGTAATGCTTGCCTGAAACCGCAACGAACCATTACTGAATTGATACAAATCCTGACGGGGCGGTCAGGCAATCGCCCGGGACTCTTGTACAGGCCGCGTCTTGCCCTCTTGCTGCAGGTCAATCCATGCATTGAGATTAGCCCCGAGCATGCCTTTGCGCCACATCAGCCAGGTGGTGGCATGGGCAAATGGCTCGGCCAGGGGGTGGATCGACACGCTGTCCTTGCCGGGCAGGCTGTCGAGCATCGACTCGGACATCAATGCAACCCCGGAACCGGCAATCACACATGCAAGCATGCCTTGATAGGACTCGATCTCGATGGCGCGGCCCATGGCCACACGGTCGTGGGAAAACCACGCCTCCAGGCGCGCCCGATAGGAACAACTGCGTCGGAAGGTGAACACCGCGCGCCCGGCCACATCCTGCGGGCCGCGTACCGGTGGGTGGTCCGCCTCGCAGATCAGCAGCAGGCGCTCCTCACACAGCGGTACGCCGTCCAGGGTCGCCAGGGTCAACGGGCCATCCACCAGCGCCGCATCCAGGCGCCCGGTGATCAGGCCTTCGAGCAGTTCACCGCTGGGCGCCGACTGCACTTGCAGGTTCACCATGGGGTAAGCCTTGTGATATTGCGCCAGCAGTTTCGGCAAATGGATCGCAGCGGTGCTGTACATGCTGCCCAGCACAAAATCCCCGGCCGGTTGGCCACCCTGCACGGCACCGTGCGCTTCATCATGCAGGGCCAAAAGGCGCGTGCTGTAGTCGAGCAGCACCTTGCCGGCAGGCGACAGTTGCAGGCGCTGGCGCTCGCGCACGAACAGCTCGACGCCCAGTTGCTCTTCCATTTGCTTGAGGCGGGTCGAGAGGTTCGATGGCACCCGGTGCAGACGCTCTGCAGCACGGGTGATGGAGCCCTCTTCGGCCACGGCCTGGAAAATACGCAGTTGGCTGAACTCCACGACCTTTCTCCTAAACTGAACAAGTTACTCAGCATTATTCATTTTTACTGAACACTAATCCACCTTAGCCTGAGGTCATCGCTTCTTCCTGGAATTTGGCCCATGTCTCCCCTGATTCGTTTACTCGCCAGTTTTATCGCCCTGATGATGGCCATGGGCATTGGCCGCTTTGCTCTCACCCCGCAGATGCCGCACTTGCTCAGCGAAGGGCAAATCGACCTGACCGCCGCCGGGCTGATTGCCGCGGCCAACTACCTGGGCTATTTCGTGGGGGCCGTGGACTCGATGTTCGCGCGCAGTAATCACCACATACGCGGACGGTTGCTCGGCGGGTTGTGGTTGTGTGTGCTGCTGACCCTGGCGTCGTTCTGGGCCAACGGCTTCTGGTCGCACCTGTTGCTGCGCTTCGGCACGGGTGTGGCCAGCGCCTGGGTGCTGGTGATGATTACCGGCCTGAGCCAGCCGCTGGCGATTGCCGCAGGGCGCCCGCGGCTGGGGGCACTGGTGTTTGCCGGGCCTGGACTGGGGATCCTGCTGACGGGATTGTTGGCACTGGCCTCCAACCTGTTGGGCGAGGATTCGGCAACGCTGTGGCTGGTGTACGGCGTGGTCGCCCTGGTCATGTTGCTGGTGATCCTGCCGTTCCTGCCCAAGCCGGACAGGGGGGCGCCGCAAAGCAGCGCCCCTGCCGAGCGTAACGGCAGCATCGCGCATCTGGGCTGGATTTACCTGCTGTATGGCCTGGGCTACATCATTCCGGCCACCTTCCTGTCGCAAATGGCCAGCGCGCAGTTCAAGGGCGCCTGGCAGGCAGACCTGTTCTGGCCATGCTTTGGCTTGGCGGCGGCCCTGGGCGTGTTGCTGGTCAGTCTGCGCAAGCCCAACCCCGACACCACACGCTACTGGTTGATGGCAACCCTGTGGATGCAAGCGATTGGCGTCTTCGCCTGTCTGTGGGGCAATGGTGTGGGATTGGTGCTGGGTGTATTGCTCTGTGGGCTGCCATTTCTGGCCTGCATGCAATTGGTGATGCAACGTTCGCGGGAAGTTGCGCCCCACGGCGCGCAACGGAGCACCGGCCTGCTGACGGCGTGTTTTGCCCTGGGCCAGTTAAGTGGCCCGCTGCTGGCGTCGTTGAGCAACCATTTTAGCGGCGGCTTGCAGCCGGCACTGACGTTAGCCGGCAGCGGCTTGATACTGGCCGGAGCGCTACTGCTACGCCCCGCCCAGGTAAAGGTTGATTGCCGGGCGCCGGTCAGCCGCTGACGCGCCGCGCCGCCCAGTATCCCAGCGAGCAGCAGGCCGCGGTGAGAAAGGTGCCCCACGCCATGTCCATCACTGCCAACCCCGCAGACCAGCCTTGCAAGGTCGCCCAGTTGCTCAGGTCGTAGGTGCCATAGGCGACCAACCCAAGCAAGGCACCGAGGCGGGCAGCCCGTTGCCAGCCGCCACTGGCCAGCGCCGGCAACACTACAAAGGCCACGCAGCCGAACACATAAAGGCAGTAGAACAGCGCCGCCGGGAGCAATCGCGGTTGCTCAAGCATCAGCGGCCCGAGCAGGCCCTTGTAGGTCGGCCCCATCAATACCCCAAGCCAGAGGCCATCGAGCACTAAAAAAGCCAACAACGTACCGAGGTAAGCAAACACGACTTTTTTGCTCATGGCGATGACCCACTGCAGGAGCCGGCTGACCGGCGATAGCGACGCCTACACAAGAGCAGGTTGCAATCAGCTTAGTTCAATACGATCAGCGTGAATTACGATCTGCCCCTGCTTGTACAGCGCACCAATGGCCTTCTTGAAGTTGCCCTTGCTCACGCCAAACAAGTTGCTGATCACGGTCGGGTCACTCTTGTCGCTGACCGGCAGGCTGCCGTTGTTTTCACGCAACTTGGCGAGGATCTTCGAGTTCAGGCTGGACGCCGCTTGCTCGCCGACCGGCTGCAGGCTCAGGCTGATATTGCCGTCGGCGCGGATTTCCTTGATGAAGCCCTTCTCTTCCTTGCCCGGACGCAGGAACTTGAACACTTCGTTCTTGTGGATCAGGCCCCAGTGCTTGTTATTGATGATTGCCTTGAAGCCCATATCAGTGGCTTCGGCAACCAGCAAGTCGACTTCCTGGCCCACGGTGTAGTTGGCCGGCGTCTTGTCCAGGTAACGGTCCAGGCGCGCGGTGGCGGTGATGCGCTTGGTGTGTTTGTCGAGGTAGACGTGCACCACACAGTATTCACCGGCGGTCAGCTGGCGTTTTTCTTCGGAATACGGCAGCAGCAGGTCCTTGGGCAGGCCCCAGTCGAGGAACACCCCGATGCTGTTGACTTCAACCACTTTCAGGCTGGCGAACTCGCCCACCTGCACTTTTGGTTTTTCAGTGGTGGCGATAAGTTTGTCATCGCTGTCCAGATAAATAAAAACGTTAAGCCAGTCTTCATCTTCACTGGGAATATCTTTGGGAATATAACGATTGGGCAAGAGGATTTCGCCCTCTTGATCACCGTCCAGATACAAACCAAAGTTAGTGTGTTTAACCACTTGCAAACTGTTGTAGCGCCCGACTAAAGCCATTTCCAATACCCTCATTGCGTGGGCGGCATTCTACCCGAGTTGAAGGCGGCGGTCCCGTGTCCAGGCGCGCAACCCTGAAAAATCGCGGGTTTGCCGGGCACTTGCCGACAATTGCCCCGCTCGTCAGGTCAAGCTGCCGCCGTGCAGCAATGGCCAGGTGCTATTTTTACCCACGGTTTCTATTTAAAACAGCGAGTTAGGGCCTTCGACCAAAGACCAACTTTGGGCTTTTATAATAGCGCAGCTTATTCCTGGGAGATATTTACCAAGCAATTGTCAAGCATTTCATGTACGATGCCTGGCCAAGTTAATTTTCTACAGGTTAGTGGCCGCCATGCGCGTAAAAGCATCCAACAGCAAAGCAAAGCCAGCTCCCGCCGTTGAAACCAGCGAATCGATCAACAACCAAATCGCCGCGTTCCTCAAGTCCGGTGGCGAAATCCAGCAGATCGCCAAGGGCGTGAGCGGCCAGACATTCGGCCCGTCCAAGCAGATCACCCTGGGTAAGAAGTAAGCGCGCAAGCCGCCTACGCACCCCACCTGGTCCCTAAGCGCCTTGCCTATCAAGGCGCTAGGACTAGAGCCAGCAACATCCCCCCGACACACATTCCACCACGCCAATCGACGAACGGGTCTCAATACCTGACTTTCGCCGGTATGCTTGCACACGTCTAGAACGGGCATTTGCCCGATTTCTCCCGTTACTGCTCCTCGCTTTTCATGGAGTGAAGCGTGCTCAAACCCTGTATTTTTCTGGTCAGCGCCCTGCTTGCCAGCCCCCTCGCCGAAGCGCAGGTTTTCCAGCGCGAACTGGGCGACTTCGACTTGAAACTGGGCACCACGCCCGGCCGCAGCATGGCCCAGGGCCTGGTCAAACCCACCACACCGGGCAGCAACTCGTTTCACGGCGGCCTCGACCTGAGCCACGCCAGCGGCCTGTACTTCGGCCAGTTCTCTCCGAGCATGGGCCTGTCGCCCGCGAGCAAACTGGAAGTCGATTCCTACATGGGCTTCAAGCGCCCGTTCGACCAGACCCTGGGCTATGAACTGGGGATGATTCACTACAGCTACCCCAAGCTGAGCCCCCTCGACAGCCAGGAGTTCTACGGCGGCCTGAACCTGCTGGGCAATCGGTTTGGTGTGTCACTGGGCAACGACCCCGACCGCCGCGACAGCACCCTGTTTGCCGACCTGGGTGGCACCCAGCCGTTTGGCATTGGCGTGAGCATGAAGTACACCACTCATCAGTTGGGCGCCCCGGCCTCGGTGGAGGGCGGCTCGATCCGCAGTTTCAGCGACTGGTCGGTGAAATTCTCCCGACCGTGGATGGGCATGGACCTGGACCTGATCTACAGCGACTCCAACCTCAACGGCAGCGACTGCTCAGCCTACTCTGGACACAATTCGCAATGTGATGGCCTGTTGACCCTAAAGGCCGAGCGGTCGTTTTATTGATGGGCTGAACTGTCACGCCCCCGGCGGGTTCAGATGAACATCCCTGGTCTGCGCAAGGACTCGCCCATGCTGCGTCGGTTAAGAATCCTGGCTGCTTTACTGGTCCTGAGCGTCCTGCTTGCCGGCTGCAACCGCGTGGGCCTGGCCTATCGCAATCTCGACGTGATCATCCCCTGGACCCTCAACGACTACCTGGACATGAACGCCGGGCAGAAAAGCTGGTTCAACGAAACACTCAAGGAACACCTGGCCTGGCACTGCACCACCCAATTACCTGGCTACCTGGACTGGCTCGACCGCCTGCAGCAGATGGTTGACAGCCACCAGGTCAGTGACGCCGCCCTGCAAGCCCACGCCCTTGAAGCCAAGCAAGCAATCGCCGACGTCGCCCGGCAAATCACCCCATCAGCCATCGAGTTGCTGCGCGGGCTGGATGAGCAGCAAGTGCGCGAGATGGATGCCGCGCTGACCAAGGACCTGGGCAAACGCCAGGACGAATACCTCAAGCCGCCCCTGGAGCAACAGATCAAGGAGCGTAGCGAGCGCATGAGCAAGCGCCTGGATGCCTGGCTAGGCCCACTGAGCGCCAGCCAGCAAGAGCGTGTGCTGGCCTGGTCCACTGCCCTCGGCGCGCAGAACCAGCAATGGATCGGCAACCGCGCCCATTGGCAGGCGCAGTTCATCGCCGCAGTCAATCAACGGGCCAGCAGCGACTTCCCACGCAAGATGGAGCAGTTGCTGGTGGACCGTGAAAGCCTGTGGACCGCGGACTATCGCCAGGCCTATGCCCAGACCGAAGCCGCAGCCCGCAGCCTGCTGGTGGACGTGATGGCCGAAAGCACGGTGCAACAACGCCAGAAGCTGGTGCAGAGAATCGCTAAGGTGCGCAGCGATTTCCAGGCACTCAAGTGCCTCAAGGGCAGCGCGGCCTAGACGTCTACACCTCCCTCAGAACCACAGGCGCACGCCCAGGATGGTCAGCTCGGTGCGCACTCTACCGGTGATATTGACTGCGGCCTGGCCGATAGACAGATGCCCGCCAGCACACCCGGTTGCCCGGGGCTGTACAAGATTACCGATTTGACAGTTGCAGCCGGTTCAGGCGATTTGCGCCTTGGCCGCCACCATCTCGAACGTCGCCGGGTCCAGCGCGTCGGCCTGCTCGTCGAGCACTTGGCGCGGGTGATCGTTACCCGGGATGGCGCTGTCGATCAATGCCAGCAGCTGCGCGCCCAAGGGCGTCAAAATGAAATTCTCGCCGTTGCCGCCCTCGTCTTCAGGCCGGGACTCGATAAAGCCGCGCTTGAACAACAGCGCTTCGTAATCGGCGGCGGTCTTTTTCAACGCATCCAGATCGCCAGTGAACTCGCCGGCCGTGGCCTTATCGGCCGCTTCCTGTTCGGCATATTTGCGCGGGGCAAAGCTGCCCTCGCCGTTCTGTACTTCATGCAACAGACGTTCGATCAGATCCCAATTGTAAGTGCTCATCCTGAATCCTCCTGCAGGCACACCGACTGGGTGCCTCCAAAAGTTGTGACCTGTGGCGGCTGCGGGCGTTCAGCCGGGTAGACAGGCGTGATTGCACTGAACTTTTCACAGGCCAGCCCTCTCAACCGGGTATCACCGCCAAGGAGGTCTACCCCATGAAAACCCTGATGCAACTGGCTGTCGCCGCCGCCCTGTTGAGCGCCCTGCCCGCCTGGGCCTGTACCCCGGAAGAAGCCACGGAAAAACGCGAACAACTGGCCAAGGAAGTCAGCACCCTCACCCAGCAGAACCCGACCAAGGCCAAGGAAATCAACGACGAGCTGCAGCAGATGGACCTGGACACCGAAAGTGCGAAATTTCCCGACAAGTGCCAGTTGATCGAGGCGCGACTCAAGGAGTTGAAGGAAGCGGCGGCCAAGGCGAAAAACTGAGAGCATAAAAAAACCGGACATTGTCCGGTTTTTTAGTGCGCTGGCGTATTACTCGGCAGCCGGTGCTTCTGGCTTGCGGCGCTTGAGCGGCGCCATGCCGTCCTTGCTGACCAACGACAGGTTGTCGGTCTTCGGCCGGTTGGCGATCTTGCGCTTGGTCGGCGACTTGGCGCCGGTTTTCTTCTTGTCGCCCTTGGCGTCGACCTTTTTCTTCTTCACGCCCACGGCCTTGCCCGAAGCCTTGACCTTCTTCGGCCCGGTGTAGGTGCCTTTGACTTCCTTGATGGTGCGGCGCTCGAACGACTGCTTGAGGTAGCGCTCGATGCTCGACATCAGGTTCCAGTCGCCATGGCAGATCAGCGAGATGGCCAGGCCATCGTTGCCGGCACGCCCGGTACGGCCGATACGGTGCACATATTCGTCGCCGCTGCGCGGCATATCGAAGTTGATCACCATGTCCAGGCCTTCCACGTCCAGGCCGCGGGCGGCGACGTCGGTGGCTACCAGAATCTTCACGCCGCCCTGCTTGAGGCGGTCGATCGCCAGCTTGCGGTCCTTCTGGTCCTTCTCACCGTGCAACACAAACGCCTTGTACTCCTGCGCCACCAGGCGCCCGTAGATCCGGTCGGCCATGGCACGGGTGTTGGTGAACACGATGGCTTTCTGATAAGTCTCGTTGGCCAGCAGCCAGTTGAGAATCTGCTCTTTATGCACATTGTGGTCAGCGGTGACGATCTGCTGGCGGGTGGTGGAGTTCAGGTCGCTGACGTTATTGACCTGCAGGTGCTCAGGGTTGTTCAGGACCTTGGCGACCATCTCGCGCAGGGTCGAGCCGCCGGTGGTGGCGGAGAACAGCATGGTCTGCTGGCGGTTGACGCACTCTTCGACGAGGCGCTGCACGTCGTCGGCAAAGCCCATGTCGAGCATGCGGTCGGCTTCGTCCAGCACCAGCACTTCGACTTCCTTGAGGTCCAGGTTGCCGGCGTTCAGTTGCTCGATCATCCGCCCAGGGGTACCGATCAGGATATCCGGGACCTTGCGCAGCATGGCGGCCTGGACCTTGAAGTCTTCGCCCCCGGTGATCAGGCCGGACTTGATGAAGGTGAACTGCGAGAAGCGTTCCACTTCCTTCAAGGTCTGCTGGGCCAGCTCACGGGTAGGCAGCAGGATCAGGGTCTTGATGCTGACGCGGATCTTGGCCGGGCCGATCAGACGGTTGAGGATCGGCAGGACGAAAGCGGCGGTCTTGCCACTCCCGGTTTGAGCCGTCACCCGCAGGTCACGCCCTTCGAGCGCGAGCGGGATGGCCGCTGCTTGCACAGGCGTAGGCTCGACAAATTTAAGCTCGGCCACGGCTTTGAGCAGGCGTTCGTGCAGGGCGAATTGGGAAAACACGGGTGCTACCTCGAAGAAATACAAAAAATCAGCTGCATAGGGTAACGGTTTCGGGCGCTCAGGCCGAGTTTCTTTACGCGAAGTGGGCCAAACAGATGGTTTTTTGTCAGGTGATTTGTCTGCCTGCACAACTTTGCAGCACTTAAATGCTCTAATCGCCCCGTCATGTCTTACAGAAGAATCGCGTTAAACCATGGATATCAAACAGCTCTGGCTCAACGTCCAAGACCTCTGGGGTGCCCTGGACCAACATCCGCTACTGCATTCAAGCCTGGCTTTGCTGGTGCTGCTGGTGGTGGCCCTGCTGGTCGGACGGGTGGCACGCTACCTGATCCTGCATGCGGTCAAGTTGCTCGGCCGCCAACCTGCCCTGCATTGGCTCAATGACCTGCGCCATAACAAAGTCTTCCACCGCCTGGCCCAGATGACGCCGTCGCTGGTGATCCAGTTCGGCCTGCACCTGGTGCCGGAATTGAGCAAGACCAGCACGCTGTTTATCGGCAACGTGGCGCTGGCGTTCACCATTCTGTTCCAGGTATTGGCCATGAGCGCCCTGCTCAACGCCCTGCTGGATATCTACGCACGCACCGAACATGCCCGCACGCGCTCGATCAAGGGCTATGTGCAACTGGCGAAAATGGTGCTGTTCGTGTTTGGCGCGATCATCATCGTTGCAACCTTGATCGACCGCTCGCCGCTGTTGCTGCTGTCAGGGCTGGGTGCGATGTCGGCGGTGATCCTGTTGGTCTACAAGGACACGCTGCTGTCATTTGTCGCCAGTGTGCAATTGACCAGCAACGACATGCTGCGGGTCGGCGACTGGATCGAAATGCCCCAGGTCGGCGCCGATGGCGATGTGGTGGACATCACCTTGCATACGGTCAAGGTGCAGAACTTCGACAAGACCATCGTCTCGATCCCCACCTGGCGCCTGATGTCCGAATCGTTCAAGAACTGGCGCGGCATGCAGGCCTCGGGCGGGCGGCGGATCAAGCGCAGCCTGTTTATCGACGCGGCCGGCGTGCGTTTTCTGCGTGATGATGAAGAAGTGCGGATGACCCAGGTCCACCTGCTGACCGACTACATCAGCCGCAAACAGGCAGAATTGAAGGCCTGGAACGAAGCCCAGGGCCACAGCGCGCAGTTGTCGGCCAACCGCCGGCGCATGACCAACCTGGGCACCTTCCGCGCCTATGCCCTGGCTTATCTGAAGAGCCATCCGGATATCCAACCGAACATGACCTGCATGGTGCGCCAGATGCAGACCACCTCCCAGGGTGTGCCCCTGGAAATCTACTGCTTTACCCGCACCACGGCGTGGGCGGATTACGAGCGGATCCAGGGGGATATTTTTGACTACTTACTGGCGGTGCTGCCGGAGTTTGGCTTGAGCCTGTATCAGCAGCCGAGCGGTAATGACCTGCGGGCCGGAGTGCTGCCGGCGGTGTTGGGTGCCAGTCATTTGCCGGTGCCGGAGAAGGCTACGCTCTAACCAGGCGCAAAGCAGCGCCCCTGTGGGAGCGGGCTTGCCCGCGATAACGGTGGGTCAGTCAACACATCTGTTACTGATCGTCCGCTATCGCGGGCAAGCCCGCTCCCACCTTTGGGAACGATCATTGCCGGCTGAGCGGCGCCGGGCGAATGCCCAACCGGCTGATCCACACCGCCGCCACAATCACCGCCCCGCCCAGGAACAGGCGCCCCAGCGGCTCATGCTGGTTCCAGATCAGCAGATTGAGCAGCAGCCCCACCGGCACATGCAGGTTGTTCATCACCGCCAGGGTGCCGCCGTTGACCAGGCAGGCGCCCTTGTTCCACCAGTACAGACCCAACGCAGTGCTGACCAGGCCCAGAAACAGCAACACACCCCACTGCAACGGTGCTTCAGGCAGGAAGTTGGCCTTGCCGAACAGCAGGAACGCCGGCAACACCACGGCCAATGCCCCCAGGTAGAAATAGCCAAAGCGCCGGTAGTGCGGCAGGTCGCTCGGGTGTCGTGCCACCAGGCGCCGGTACAGCACCTGCCCGGCGGCGTAGGTGAAGTTGGCCAGTTGCAGCAACAAAAAGCCCATGAAGAAGTCCGGGTTGATCTGGTCAAAGCGGATCACCGCCGCCCCCGCCACCGCCACCAGCGCGGCAATCAGCGCCCAGGGGTTGAAGCGCCGGTTCAACGCGTCTTCGATCAAGGTCACATGCAACGGCGTGAGGATGGTGAACAGCAACACCTCCGGCACCGTCAACACGCGGAAGCTCAAATACAGACACACGTACGTCACGCCGAACTGCAACGCGCCGATCAGCAGCATGCCGCGCATGAACGCAGGCTCCACCGAGCGCCAGCGGGTCAGGGGGATAAACACCAGCCCGGCCAGCAGCACGCGCACCAGCACGGCGAAATAGCTGTCGACATGACCCGCCAGGTATTCGCCGATCAGGCTGAAGGAAAACGCCTGGATCAGCGTGACAATCAGTAAGTAGCCCATGTGCGCCTCATATTCGAATGGGCGCGACATTAGCGTCTTTCACGGCGGGGCGAAACTCGGCGCAAAAAAAACCCGACCTCGCTAAAGCGGCAGTCGGGCAGGAGCACTCAGGAGCAACAAGTGCAAAGGGAGGTTCGATACGCGTACTTGAAGGGTTGCGTGGAGCTATAAAAACATCGCGCGATTATCTGGCGATTAACGCGTCAGGCAACCTGTGCCAGCAGGGCCTTGGCGTGGTTCAAGCCCTTTTCCTGGAAGTCGCCACCCAGGTTCACCCCTTCGGCGTGGATAAAGGTCACATCATGGATCCCGATAAAACCCATGACCTGGCGCAGATACGGTTCCTGATGATCGCTGCTCGCGCCGGTGTGGATGCCACCACGGGCGGTCAGCACAAACGCGCGCTTGCCAGTCAACAGGCCCTGGGGACCGGTGGCGGTGTACTTGAAGGTCACCCCGGCCCGCAACACATGGTCAAGCCAGGCCTTGAGGGTGCTGGGGATGGCGAAGTTGTACATCGGCGCGGCCATCACCAGCACATCGGCGGCCAGCAGTTCGTCGGTCAGGTGGTTGGAGCGCTCCAGGGACGCCTGCTCATCCACGCTGCGCTGCTCGGCCGGCTTCATCCAGCCGCCCAACAGGTTGGCGTCCAAGTGCGGCACTGGGTTGACGGCCAGGTCGCGCACGGTGATCTGATCGGCCGGATGGGCCGCCTGCCATTGGCTGATGAACTGTTGGGTCAGTTGGCGGGAAATAGAATCCTGCTGGCGGGCGCTGCTTTCGATGATCAGAACGTTAGACATGGCTTTGTAAGCTCCATCGGTAATTGCTGTAAGTCGATGGAGTGAAGGTTAAACAGAGCTCATTCGATAAAAAAGCGCAAAAAACTGCTATAACCCATCTATAAAGTTGTTTATAAGCGGGGCATGGCCAAGGCCCCGCAGCGAATTATTTGGGTTCGCAGGTCAGTTTGATCCGCATCTTGATAATCGCGCGGCTGAACTTGACCGTAGTGTTGGTGCTTTTCCCGGCAGGGACCGTGACCTTGCGCACCCGCGCTGGCTCCGGGCCATTGGTAAACGCGACCGTACACGCAGCGTCATTGCTGCCGTAGTTACTGAGCTGGATGGAGCTGATATCACCGTCAACATCGGAAGCGTTGTAGTCGATGCTGACCCCCTTGATCGACTTTGACACGTCGATCGGATAGGCGAACGCGCTCAACGGCAACAGTGCCAGCAATACACAACAGAATTTTCTCATTCGGCAGTCTCCAATAAGGACCGCCAGCTTAGGACAAGAGGAGCTCATCTTGAAAGCGCCCCGCGTGACCCTTGATCAATGGCGCACGTTGCAAGCCGTGGTTGACCATGGCGGCTTCGCCCAGGCAGCCGAAGTGCTGCACCGCTCGCAATCCTCGGTGAGCTACACCGTGGCCCGCATGCAAGACCAGTTGGGCGTGCCTCTGTTGCGCATCGACGGGCGCAAGGCCGTGCTCACCGAGGCCGGCGAGGTGCTGTTGCGCCGCTCCCGGCAACTGGTCAAAAACGCCAGCCAGTTGGAAGACCTGGCCCATCATATGGAACAAGGCTGGGAGGCCGAAGTACGCCTGGTGGTCGATGCCGCCTACCCCAACGCCCGCCTGGTGCGCGCCCTCACCGCCTTTATGCCGCAAAGCCGGGGCTGCCGCGTGCGCCTGCGCGAAGAAGTGCTGTCGGGTGTCGAGGAGCTGCTGATTGAAGGCGTGGCCGACCTGGCGATCAGCGGTTTCAGCATTCCCGGCTACCTGGGCACGGAAATGAGCGACGTGGAATTTGTCGCCGTGGCCCACCCTGAACACCCGTTGCACCGGCTCAACCGCGAACTGAGCTTCCAGGACCTGGAAAGCCAGATGCAGGTGGTGATCCGCGACTCCGGTCGCCAGCAACCGCGGGACGTCGGCTGGCTCGGCGCCGAGCAGCGCTGGACCGTGGGCAGCCTGGCCACCGCCGCCGCCTTCGTCGGCAGCGGCCTGGGGTTTGCCTGGCTGCCCCGGCACATGATCGAGCGTGAGCTAAAGGAAGGCCTGCTCAAGCAACTGCCCCTGGAGCAAGGCGGCAGCCGCCACCCCACGTTCTACCTGTACTCGAACAAGGACAAGCCCCTGGGCCCGGCCACGCAGATTCTGGTCGAGCTGCTGCGCACCTTTGACACTGCACCGCTGGACGCACCCTTTGCCGCTCCCCGGCAAGCCTGATACGGAGTTCACCCATGGCCTATTTCGAACATGAAGGTTGCACCCTGCATTACGAGGAATATGGCCACGGCGTGCCACTGATCCTGATCCACGGCCTGGGCTCCAGTTGCCAGGATTGGGAACTGCAAGTCCCCGTGTTGTCCCGGCATTACCGCCTGGTGCTGCTGGATGTGCGCGGTCACGGGCGCTCCGACAAACCCCGGGAGCGCTACAGCATCGCCGGCTTTACCGCAGACCTGGTGGCGTTGATCGAACACCTGCAACTGCCCGCAGCCCATGTGGTCGGCCTGTCGATGGGCGGGATGATCGCCTTTCAACTGGCGGTCGACCAACCGCAGTTGCTCAAGAGCCTGTGTATCGTCAACAGCGCGCCCGAGGTCAAGGTGCGCAGCGCCAATGATTATTGGCAATGGGCCAAGCGCTGGGGCCTGGCCCGCGTGCTCAGCTTGAATACCATCGGCAAGGCACTCGGCGACCGGTTGTTCCCCAAACCCGCACAGGCCGACCTGCGGCGCAAAATGCGCGAACGCTGGGCAAGAAACGACAAACGTGCTTACCTCGCCAGCTTCGATGCCATTGTGGGCTGGGGCGTACAGGAACGACTCTGCAGAATCGCCTGTCCAACCCTGGTCATCAGCGCCGACCACGACTACACCCCAGTGGCGCAAAAAGAAATCTATGTAAAACTGCTGCCTGATGCGCGGTTGGTGGTGATCGAGGATTCGCGTCACGCGACACCGCTGGACCAACCCGAAACCTTCAACACAACCCTGCTCGATTTTCTCAAGACAGTCGAAACCACTTCCCAGGATCACTGACCCATGCTGAAAAAAATCGCCGTTTTTGCCGGTTCTGTTCTGTTTGCTGCCAACCTGATGGCGGCCACGCCGGCCAAGGCACCACACGTATTGATCTCCACCACCAATGGCGACATCGAAATCGAACTGGATCCGGTCAAGGCGCCGATCAGTACCGAGAACTTCCTGTCCTACGTCGACAAGGGCTTCTACACCAACACCATTTTTCATCGGGTGATCCCGGGTTTTATGGTGCAAGGTGGCGGGTTCACCCAGCAGATGTCGCAAAAGCCTACTGAAGCGCCGATCAAGAACGAAGCCAGCAACGGCTTGCATAACGTGCGCGGCACCTTGTCCATGGCCCGCACCAGCAATCCGAACTCGGCCACCAGCCAGTTCTTTATCAACGTGGCCGACAACGCCTTCCTCGACCCAGGCCGCGATGCGGGCTACGCGGTGTTCGCCAAAGTGGTCAAGGGCATGGACGTGGTCGATATCATCGTCAACTCGCAAACCACTACCAAACAAGGCATGCAAAACGTGCCTATCGACCCTGTCCTGATCAAGTCGGCCAAGCGCATCGACTAAGGTTCACAGGGAGTTGCGCGCGCCGCCCACAAGGCCGCGCGCGTCTTTAACAAGGAGAGCCCGCCCGGCGGGCGTCAGACCTAATGCTCTATCGTCGTTTTGAACAACTGATCGACATCTTCCGCGACGCTCCCAGCGCGGCACCTCCGGATAAAGTCCTACCCTTCTACCTCTATTACCTGCGCCAGGTGTGGCCGTGTTTTGCCGCGCTGTTGGTGGTGGGCCTGATCGGCGCGCTGATTGAAGTGGCGCTGTTCAGCTACCTGAGCCGCATCATCGACCTGGCCCAAGGCACGCCGCCGGCCAACTTCTTCCAGATCCACGCCACCGAGTTGATCTGGATGGCCGTGGTTGCCTTGCTGCTGCGCCCGATCTTCGGTGCCCTGCACGATTTGCTGGTGCACCAGACCATCAGCCCCGGCATGACCAGCCTGATCCGCTGGCAGAACCACAGCTATGTGCTCAAGCAGAGCCTGAACTTCTTCCAGAACGACTTCGCCGGGCGTATTGCCCAGCGCATCATGCAGACCGGCAACTCGCTGCGCGACTCGGCCGTGGCCGCCGTCGATGCCATCTGGCACGTAGCAATCTACGCCATCAGCTCCCTGGTGCTGTTCGCCGAAGCCGACTGGCGCCTGATGATCCCGCTGGTCACCTGGATCATCGCCTACAGCCTGGCGCTGCGCTACTTCGTGCCACGGGTCAAGGAACGCTCGGTCATCTCGTCCGAGGCGCGCTCCAAATTGATGGGCCGCATCGTTGATGGCTACACCAATATCACCACCTTGAAGCTGTTCGCCCACACCCAGTCCGAACAGGAGTACGCCAAGGAAGCGATCATCGAGCAGACCGAAAAAACCCAGCTGGCCAGCCGCGTGGTCACCAGCATGGACGTGGTCATCACCACCATGAACGGCCTGCTGATCGTCACCACCACCGGCCTGGCCCTGTGGCTGTGGACGCAGTCGCTGATCTCGGTCGGTGCCATTGCCCTGGCCACCGGCCTGGTGATCCGCATCGTCAACATGTCCGGCTGGATCATGTGGGTGGTCAACGGCATTTTCGAGAACATCGGCATGGTCCAGGACGGCCTGAAAACCATCGCCCAGCCGCTGGCGGTGATCGACCGCGAAAACGCCCCGCGCCTGAGCGTGCCCCACGGCGAAGTGCGCTTCGAACAGGTCGACTTCCACTATGGCAAGAGCAGCGGCATCATCGGTGGCCTGAACCTGGTCATCAAACCGGGGGAGAAGATCGGCCTGATTGGCCCGTCCGGCGCCGGCAAATCGACCCTGGTCAACCTGCTGCTGCGCCTCTACGACCTGCAAGGCGGACGCATCCTGATCGACGGCCAGAACATTGCCGAAGTGGCCCAGGAAAGCCTGCGCGAGCGCATCGGCATGATTACCCAGGACACCTCGCTGCTGCACCGCTCGATCCGCGACAACTTGCTGTATGGCAAGCCCGATGCCACTGACCAAGAGCTCTGGGACGCGATCCGCAAGGCCCGCGCCGACGAATTTATCCCGCTGCTGTCGGACGCCGAGGGCCGGATTGGCCTGGATGCCCACGTCGGTGAGCGCGGGGTGAAACTCTCCGGCGGGCAACGCCAGCGCATCGCTATCGCCCGGGTCCTGCTCAAGGACGCACCGATCCTGATCATGGACGAAGCGACCTCGGCCCTGGACTCGGAAGTGGAAGCGGCCATCCAGGAAAGCCTGGAAACCCTGATGCAAGGCAAGACGGTGATCGCCATCGCTCACCGCCTGTCCACGATTGCCCGAATGGACAGGTTGGTGGTCCTGGAAAAAGGCCAGATCGCCGAGAGTGGCAGCCATGCCCAGTTGCTGGCACATGGCGGCCTGTACTCGCGATTGTGGCAGCACCAGACCGGAGGTTTCGTAGGTATCGACTGATTTCGGACTACTAACGGCGCTATCAATTCCGAACAATTCTGACAGTTTTTTCTATCTTGCTGGCCGTGTATCACAATCCTGCTGTACTGCAATCAGGGTCCAGGAGGGCCCTGACATCAGACTGCAGGGAAGCATCACACCCGTTGATTTAGAAGGACGCGTTCATGTCTCTGTTCAGACGTTCCGTTACGGAAGGGTTGGGTACGTTTTGGCTGGTGTTGGGTGGCTGCGGGAGTGCCGTTCTGGCCGCAGCCTTCCCGGATGTCGGAATCGGCCTGCTGGGTGTATCGCTGGCCTTCGGGCTTACCGTGTTGACCATGGCATTTGCCATTGGCCATATCAGCGGCTGTCACCTCAACCCGGCAGTCACCGTAGGCTTGGTGGTCGGCGGCAGGTTTGCGGCCAAGGAGATGCCTGCGTATATCGTCGCGCAAGTCATTGGCGGCGTGGTGGCGGCGGCCTTGCTGTACTTCATCGCCAGCGGCAAACCGGGTTTCGAACTGGCGGCGGGGCTGGCATCCAATGGTTACGGTGAACATTCGCCGGGCGGCTATTCAATGGCGGCGGGGTTTGTCACTGAACTGGTGATGACCGCGATGTTCGTGCTGATCATCCTCGGCGCCACCGACCGTCGTGCGCCTGCTGGCCTGGCGCCCATCGCCATTGGCCTGGGGCTGACGCTGATCCACCTGATCTCCATTCCGGTCACCAACACCTCGGTCAACCCGGCCCGCAGCACCGGCCCTGCGCTGATTGTCGGCGGGTGGGCAATCCAGCAACTGTGGCTGTTCTGGCTGGCGCCGATCCTTGGCGCGGTGATAGGTGGCATCACCTACCGTTGGTTAGGCAAGGAAGAAAAGGCCTGATCCAACCGCAATGCACCTTGTAGACGCTGGCTTGCCGGCGATAACGGACTCCCTGCCAGCACATCATGGGCAGATACACCGTCATCGCCGGCAAGCTGGCTCCTACACCTGTCGATAAGGCAACGCCAAACGCGCCTCCTCGGCATACGCCAGAACCCCCACCCGCTCGCGTTCCAGGAAATCCGCCACAGCGGTTTTCAAGCCTGGATGGCGCAAGTAGTGCCAGGAATGGGTAATCACCGGCTCAAACCCACGAATCAACTTGTGCTCGCCCTGGGCCCCGGCGTCGAAACGCTGCAGGCCATTGGCGATCGCGTAGTCCATGCCTTGATAGAAACAGGTCTCGAAATGCAGCCGGTCAAATTCGCCCAGGCAGCCCCAATAGCGGCCATATAGGCTGTCGCCCCCCACCAGGCTGAACGCCATGGCCACCGGCCGCGCCCCTTGCTTGGCCAGCACCACCCGTATCGCCTGCGGCATGCGTTCGGCCAGCAGGCTGAAAAACGCGCGAGTCAGGTATGGCGACTGCCGGCGCACGGCGTAGGTGTTGGCGTAGCAGGCGTAGACAAAATCCCACTGGGCCTCGCTCAGCTCATGACCTTGCAGCCACTCGAACTCGATGCCCTGCCCCGCGACCTGTTCGCGCTCCTTGCGCATCTGTTTGCGTTTGCGCGAACTCAGGGCGTCGAGGAAGTCCTGGAAGTCGCGATAACTGCGGTTCTGCCAGTGGAACTGGCAACCCAGACGCGCAAGCCAACCGGGTTGCTGGCCCAGGGCAGCATCGGCCAGGGCATCGGTGAAGTTGATATGGGCACTGGAAAGGCCTTCGATTTCCAGGTAACCAGGCAGGCTCTGGAGCAACTCCAGGCCGTCCGCACCATTGGCCACCAGCAAGCGCGGCCCGCTGACCGGGCTGAAAGGCACTGCTGTCAGCAGTTTGGGGTAGTACTCGATGCCCGCGCGTGCGCAAGCGTCAGCCCAGCCATGGTCGAACACGTATTCGCCATAAGAGTGCCATTTGCGGTAGCTGGGCAGCGCCGCCACCAGCCGCTCTCCCTCGTAATGCAGCAAGTGCTCCGGCTGCCAGCCAGAATGCCGGCCAAGGCTGGCACTGTCTTCCAGCGCACTGAGGAAGGCATGGCGCAGAAACGGCTGATCCTCGGGGACCAACGCGTTCCATTCATCAGGCGATACTTCGGACAGGCTATTCAAACGTTTCAACGGCATGCCATTCCCCGACGGTAAACGCTCGCTCACAATATTCAGGCCATTCTGACAGAACCCGCCGCCCGCGCGGGCAGCAAAAAAAAACCCCGCCAATCGGCGGGGTAAAAAAGAGGATCGCGCTTTAACGGATGAAGAAAGAGCGCGTTGGAGCGGTATGACCGTTGCTTAGAACACGTACTGCACACGACCGACGATGGAATCACCGCTGTCATCGCCATTGGCGTTGGTGATCTTGTCGGTGCTGACCTTGCTGTAGTTCAAGGACAGCTTGACCGCTTCGTTGGCGTACCAGTTCACACCCAGGGTGTTGACGTTGGCCTTGGCATCGCCGGTTTCGCGGGTAGCGCTGCTGACGACGATGTTTTTGTCGTCAACCTTGATGTTGTCGTAGCGGTAGAACACTTCCCAGGCGCCGTACTGCTTGTTCTCAGGCTTGATGGCGTCGAACTTGCCGCCGTCGAGCTTGTAGGCACGGGATTCGCCGGTCAGGGTGTAGGCCAGTTGGCCGTAGAAACCGCTGGTTTTCACGTCCTGGTAGGCATTGCTGTCAGCTTTCATCTTGCGGCTCAGGGCTTCAGCCTGCACCGAGAATGGGCCGCTGGCGAAGGCAAATTCACCCCCGAATACCGTGTCGGTATCGTAGGCGCCAACCGCCGTCAGGTTGCTGGCGTTCAGGCCCACACCACCGCCGAAGGTCGCGCGGTTGCCGTTGGAGCCGGCATCGTTACCACCGGTAGTTGCTACACCACGGGCGCCGAGACGCGGACGGATCCGCGAGTCGAAGGCGGCGTCGTTCAGGTCACGTGCCGCCAGGTTCAAGCCGAAGTGCAGGACGTTGCCGCCTTTGTTCATCGGTGCCAACACGATACGGCCGTTGAATTGCTTCACGCCCTTGCCGTCTTCGTCGTTGATGTCCTTGGAAGCCAGGCTGGCGGAACCGTAGAACATATCAGCCGCAGTGCCGCTGACCTGGATGCCCATGCCGTTTTCGTGGGTGTTGACCCAGTCTGCAACCTCGTAAGCCGAGTTACGCTCCATGGCGGTGATCCACTTGGAGCTGGTGGCTTTTTCCAGACCGAAATCCGGGTCAAAGCGACCGACGCGGATGGTCACCGGCTTGAAGCCCACATAGGACATGGACGCTTCGTCGAAGTAACCGTCGTCGGAGTTACCCGAGTTGTGGGAGAAGTCGTAGTTGAGCTGGTATTTGAAATCCTTGTAGACGGTGCCACCCAGTTCCAGGAAGGCGCGACGGAAGTAAGCAGCGTCGCCCGAGTCACCGTTCTTGGTGTAAAAGCCGTCAAATGTGCCGTAATCGGCTTGCAAGCGACCACCCAGCTTGAAGCTGAAGTTCTGGTCGGTGGTAGCAACCTCAAGGCCGCCCTTGGTTTTGACAACGATATCGGCGCCGTCAGTAGTGACAGTACCAGCGAAAGCCTGGGCGGTAACGGCCAGGGCCAGGGCGCTGGCCGCGAAACCGGCGAAGTGCTTACGGATCATCGAAGAATTCCCCTAATTGGTGGTCTTTTGCGTTGGAAAACACACGGGTTCTGGCCCGCTGGTGTTGGGAGGGGATCTTGGCGAGGGGATATTTCAGACAAGTTGCCGCAAGATAAATATTTTATTACAGGGGAACTTTCTTACAACCACCGGGAATAAGCGCAACGCTACGGCCGGCGTGGGTTTGAGCAGAAAAAGTACGAGAAATGCCAGGTAAAAAAAAGGTGAAAAAAACTTACAAACCTGCAATGTTTTTCACCGAAAGGCTTTTCAACGACGTAAAAAAACCCACGACAATGACGTCGCAGGCCTTGGGAAGCGCAGACAGCTCTGGGGTCAGGAGTTGCGTTTACGCTCCGAAGCCAGGCGTTCAGCCAACGCCTCGGCATCGCTCACCGGCGGTTCGGGCAGGAGGCGCAAGGTGGCCTGCATCAGGCGCATCTGGCGAATGAAGCGCCGGCAATTGGCACAAAACATCAAGTGATGGCGCATCAACAGGCGCTCACGAAAGGTCAGTTGCCCATCGAGAAAATCGCTGGAGCGCGCCACTTGTTCTTTGCAGGTCAACATTCGCCGGTTTCCTCGAAATGCTCCACCGTAGCGAAGACTTTAAGCCGCGCCCGGTGCAGCAGTACACGCACATTGGAGAGCGAGATCTGCAGAAGATTACAAATCTCCTCCAGCTCCAGCCCCTGGCGCTCGCGCAACAGCAGCACGCTGCTTTGCAGCTCGGAAAGGCTCAGCAAGGTGTGCTCCAGACACTCACGCAGCTCGTTTTCGGTGAGCAGCGCCTCGGGAGTGTCCTGGTGCCAGGCAAAGGGCGCGATCAGCCAATGCTCATCGCCGGCGGCAAAGCGCTCATCGCCAATGGTGCCGTGGGGCGACGGCAGGTCGTCCAGCAACACCTCGCGACGGTTCTGCTTGTAGCGCCCCTTGGCCGAGTTGGCGGTAATGGTCAGCAGCCAGGTCTTGAGGCTGGAACGCCCCTCAAACCGGGCAAGGCTGCGCACCACCGAGAGCCAGGCGTCCTGCACCACCTCGTCGGCATGGCGCTGGCCAACGATGGCGTAGGCCACCGCACGCATCGCACTCTGGTAGGTGGTGACCAACTCCTTGTAGGCCTGCTGCTCACCCTTGAGCAGGCGTTCAAGCAGGTGCGCGTCGTCGGCTGCTGCCATTCAAAACCTCATTGTGCAAGACGTGACCGCAGTTGCCTGGCTCTTAGCGCTTGCGCAGGATCACGCTGCCAATCGAATACCCGGCGCCAAACGAGCTGAGTACCGCCAGCGCGCCCTTGGGCAGGTCGTCCTGGTAGGTGTGGAACGCAATCACCGAACCTGCCGAACTGGTGTTGGCGTAGGTATCGAGAATCACCGGTGCTTCTTCGATCTCGGCTTCACGGCCCAGCAGCTTCTTGACGATCAGATGGTTCATGCTCAGGTTGGCCTGGTGCAGCCAGAAGCGTTTCACATCGGTAACGCTCAACTGGTTTTCCGTCAGGTGCTGGCCGATCAATTCGGCAACCATCGGGCAGACATCACGGAAGACTTTGCGGCCTTCTTGCACGAAAAGCTTGTCGGGTGCACCAATCCCCTCTTCCGCCGCGCGGTTGAGGAAGCCGAAATTGTTGCGAATGGTGTTGGAAAACTTGGTCAGCAACTTGGTGCTCACCACGTCGAACTGGTGCTCGGACGTCGCCAGGTCGGCACGCTCCAGAATCACCGCAGTCGCCGCGTCGCCAAAGATGAAGTGGCTGTCACGGTCACGGAAGTTCAGGTGGCCGGTGCAGATCTCCGGGTTGACCATCAGGATCGCACGGGCCTGGCCCAGCTGGATGCTGTTGCAGGCGTTCTGGATACCGAAAGTCGCCGAAGAACACGCCACGTTCATGTCAAAACCAAAACCCTGGATGCCCAGGGCTTCCTGGACTTCGATGGCAATGGCCGGATAGGCGCGTTGCAGGTTGGAGCAGGCGACGATCACCCCGTCGATATCGGCGGCGGTCTTGCCGGCACGCTGCAGGGCTTGCTCGGCGGCGCCCACGGCCATCTGGCAGAGGATCGACCACTCGTCGTTGGAGCGCTCCGGCAGGCGGGGGGTCATCCGCTTGGGGTCGAGGATGCCGTCCTTGTCCATGACAAAACGGCTCTTGATACCCGAAGCCTTTTCGATAAAGGCGGCGCTGGATTCGGTCAACGCCTGAACGTCGCCCTGCTCGATGGCCACGGCGTTGTCGGCATTGAACTGTTGAACGTAAGCATTGAAAGACTGCACCAGCTCTTCGTTGGAGATGCTGTTGGCCGGGGTGTACAGGCCTGTGCCGCTGATGACGACGTTATGCACGGTCGTTCCTCTAAATCTGTTCAGGCAGAAGGGATTGGTACCTTCGTACCAAACCGTAAGTCGCTCTAGTCCGCCGCGCGGACATCAAACGGGGAAACGCTTTGTCCCGGCGCGTCGAGGCTGATACAGCCAATCTAGACGATCCCGGCATTTATAGCGGCGAAGTTTGCCATAAACCGGGGGGTTTGGCGCCTGTCACGCGCACACCCGCCCCCGGCACTACAGGTCAAGGTTCGACCTGGCTCCACTGTTTGCTCAAGCGCTTATCGGAAATCGGTGCCTTGGTGCCCAACTGCTGGGCAAACAACGACACCCGGTATTCCTCCAGCCACCAGCGGTAAAGCGCCAGCTGCGGATCGCGCTTGCCTTCCTGGGTGTGCTTGTTCAGGCGCGTCTGGTACTGGCTCCACAGACCACTCAACTCGCTGCTCCAGACCCGGTCCTTCTGCACTTGGCTGGGCAGTTTTTCCAGGCGTAGCTCGATGGCCTTGAGATAGCGCGGCAGTTCCTTGAACCACTGCGCCGGGGTTTCGCGCACAAAGCCCGGGTACACCAGGTTGCTTAGTTGCTGCTTGATATCGTTGAGTGCCACGGCCTGGGCCAGGTCGATCTTGCCCTTGAAACGTTTTTGCAGGCCATGCCACAGCTTCAATACTTCCAGGGTCAGGCGCGCCAGGCGTTCAGCGTGCTCGGTCCAGCTACCACGCTTGCGCTCGGCCAGGGCTGCCAGGCCCGCGCCATCCCGGGGCAGGCTGGCCTCGCCTTCCAGCACGCAGGTGTCGAGGCTGGCCAGCAAAATGTCTTCCACCAGGGCGTCGATACGTCCCAGCTCGCGGTACATCAGCCCCAGCTCGGTAAGGCCCGGCAGCTTGCCGCGCAGGAATTTTGCCGGCTCGGCCAATTGCTGCATCAACAAGCGCTGCAAGGCGCGGCGATGCTGGAACTCGGCTTCGGCGGCCGTGGAGAAACGTCCTTCCTTGACCGTGCCGTTTTCTTCTACCAGCGCCGGATACACCGTCATCGACAGGCCCGCAATCTTCTGCTGGGTAGTCTCGGCAACCGCCGCGAAGACCTTGGCCTCCACCGGCTGCTGGCTTTTGGCAGTTTGCGGCACTGCCAGGGCGGCCTGGCTGGCTTCGACAAACCGCGCAGTCAGCGCTGCCAGGTCACGGCCCTCACCGAGGAACTTGCCCTGGGCATCGACCACTTCCAGGTTCATCTTCAGGTGGTTTTCCACCTGCTGCGCGGCTTCGCTCCAGGCTTCGTCGCTGACCCGCGCGCCGGTCATGCGCAACAGCTCACGCCCCAGCGCCTGGGGCAGCGAGCCCTGGGCAAATTCGATCCGTTGCAGCGCGGCCTTGACGAAGTCCGGCACCGGCACGAAGTTCTTGCGCAGGGCCTTGGGCAGGTTGCGCACCAGGGCAATGCACTTGGCTTCGATCAGCCCGGGCACCAGCCACTCCAGACGCTCGGCGGGCAAGGCCGGCAACAGCGGTGCGGGCACGCGCAAGGTCACACCGTCGCGCGGGTGGTTGGGTTCAAAGTGATAACTCAAGGCCAGGGCCAGGTCGCCCAGGTGCAAGGTGTCGGGGTAATGGGCGGCGGTGACTTCACTGGCTTCGCGGGCCAGCACGTCTTCTTCGCGCATGATCAGCAGTTGCGGGTCTTTCTGGCTGGTGATCTTGTACCAACTGTCGAAGGTCGCCGTCTGGTGGATCTCTGCCGGCAGGCGCGCGTCGTAGAAGGCGTACAGGGTTTCTTCGTCAGCCAGGATATCGCGGCGCCGGGCCTTGGCTTCCAGTTCGTCCAATTGCTCCAGCAGCTGTTGATTGGCAGTCAGGCACTTGGCCCGGGACTGGATCTCGCCACGCACCAGGCCTTCGCGGATAAACAGCTCGCGGGACACCACGGGGTCCACCGGCCCGTAATGCACGGGCCGGCGCCCCACCACTATCAGGCCGAACAGGGTGATCTGTTCAAAGGCCACGACCTGGCCGCGCTTCTTCTCCCAGTGGGGTTCGAAGTGGTTTTTCTTGATCAGGTGCCCGGCCAATGGCTCGATCCAGTCGGCATCAATCTTGGCCACCATGCGCGCATACAGCTTTGTGGTTTCCACCAGTTCGGCGGTCATCAACCATTGCGGGCGCTTCTTGCCGATGCCCGATGACGGATGAATCCAGAAACGCCGCTGGCGGGCGCCGAGGTAGTCGCCGTCTTCGGTTTTCTGGCCGATCTGGCTCAACAGGCCGGACAGCACCGCCTTGTGCAGTTTCGCGAAGTCCGCCGGTTCCTTGTTGACCGTCAGCTGCATATCACGGCAGATCAGGCTCAACTGGCGATGGGAGTCACGCCACTCACGCAGGCGCAGGTAATTGAGGAAGTTCTTGCGGCACCAGTTGCGCAGCGGGCTGGCGGTCAGTTCCTGGCGCTGCTCTTCAAAGCCGCGCCACAGATTGACCAGCCCGGCGAAGTCCGAATCGGGATCCTTCCATTGCGCGTGGGCCTGGTCGGCCGCTTGCTGGCGCTCCGGCGGGCGCTCGCGCGGGTCCTGGATCGACATGGCACTGGCGACGATCAGCACTTCCTGCAAACTGCCGAGCTTGGCCGCTTCCAACAGCATGCGGCCCATGCGCGGGTCCACCGGCAGGCGCGCCAGTTGCCGGCCCAGGGGTGTCAGCTGGCTGTTACGGTCCACCGCCGAGAGTTCCTGCAGCAGGTTGAAGCCATCGCTGATGGCCTTGCCATCCGGCGGCTCGATAAACGGGAAGTCGGTGATTTCACCCAGGCGCAGGTGCAGCATCTGCAGAATCACCGCCGCCAGGTTAGTGCGCAGGATCTCCGGGTCGGTAAATTCCGGGCGCCCGATAAAATCTTCTTCGCTGAACAGGCGCACACAAATGCCCGGCTCGACCCTGCCGCAGCGGCCCTTGCGCTGGTTGGCGCTGGCCTGGGAGATCGCCTCGATCGGCAGGCGCTGGACCTTGGCCCGGTAGCTGTAGCGGCTGATGCGCGCGGTGCCGCTGTCGATCACATAGCGGATGCCCGGTACCGTCAGCGAGGTTTCCGCGACGTTGGTTGCCAGCACCACGCGCCGCCCCGGATGGGACTGGAAAATGCGCTGCTGCTCGGCCGGCGACAGGCGCGCGTACAACGGCAGGATTTCCGTGTGCTTGAGCTGGGCCTTGCGCAGCATATCGGCGGCATCGCGGATCTCGCGCTCACCGGGCAGGAACACCAGCACATCGCCTGGGCTCTTGCGCTCGCTGCGTTCAAAGGCGGCGATTTCATCAAGGGTGGCAAGGATCGCCTGGTCCACGGTCAAGTCGTCTTCGACGCGGTTGCCTTCCTCGTCCTGCTCCAGGGTCAGCGGGCGATACCAGGTTTCCACCGGGAACGTGCGCCCGGAGACCTCGACAATCGGCGCATCGTCGAAGTGCTTGGAAAAACGCTCCAGGTCGATGGTCGCCGAGGTGATGATGACTTTCAGGTCCGGGCGGCGTGGCAGCAGGGTCTTCAGGTAACCAAGCAGGAAGTCGATGTTCAGGCTGCGCTCGTGGGCTTCGTCGACGATGATTGTGTCGTAGCGCTCGAGGTATCGGTCGTTCTGGGTTTCGGCCAGCAGGATGCCGTCGGTCATCAGCTTGATCAGGGTGTTGGCGTCGCTCTGGTCCTCGAACCGCACCTGATAGCCCACCAGCGCCCCCAGCGGGGTGGCCAACTCTTCCGCAACCCGGCTCGCCACACTGCGCGCGGCGATCCGCCGGGGCTGGGTATGGCCGATCAAGCCGTACTGGCCGCGACCGATTTCCAGGCAGATCTTCGGCAACTGCGTGGTTTTACCCGAGCCGGTTTCGCCCGCGATGATCAGCACCTGATGCTTGAGCAACGCCGCCTTGATCTCGTCGCGCTTGGCGGCGATGGGCAGGCTGTCGTCATAGCGGACCTGCGGCACGCTGGCCGCGCGCGCCGTGACCTGGGCACAGGACGCCTGCATGCGCGCCACCCACTGCGCCAGCTTCTCCTCATCGGGCTTCTTGCGCAGCTCAAGCAACTGCCGACGCAAGCGGTGGCGGTCGGCGAGCATGGCGTGATCGAGGTTTTTCAGGAGTTGGTCGATAGCGGGCGCTTGGTCAGTCATCAGGTACTTTGAAGGTCGTCTATTTATGCACGGCCGGCAATTGTGGCAGAAAAGCGCACACAACGTTAAAGGCCGCGTAAATCACGTGTGGGAGCTGTCGAGCCCCGGCGAGGCTGCGATGACGGCGGCACGGCCAACATCAATGCTGCCAGGCCCAGCGCTATCGCAGCCTCGCCGGGGCTCGACAGCTCCCACAGGGTTTAGCCCCTATTCGTTATCCAGGCCCTTGCGCCGATACGGGAACACATCAATCACCTTCCCCGCCCGAATCGCCTCCTGCAGGCCTTTCCAGTAGTCGGCGTTGTACAACTCGCCGTGCAACTCATCGAACAAACGCCGTTGCCCGGCATCGGCAAACAGAAATGGCGGGAACTCTTCGGGGAACACGTCCAGCGGGCCGATGGAGTACCAGGGCTCGGAGGCCATTTCATCTTCCGGGGTACGCGGTGCCGGGATATGGCGGAAGTTGGCTTCGGTGAGGAAGCAGATCTCGTCGTAGTCGTAGAACACCACGCGACCATGACGGGTGACGCCAAAGTTTTTCAGCAGCATGTCGCCGGGAAAGATATTCGCCGCCGCCAATTGCTTGATGGCCAGGCCGTAGTCTTCGAGGGCTTCGCGCACCTGGGCCTCGTTGGCGTTCTCCAGGTAGAGGTTGAGCGGGGTCATGCGCCGCTCGGTCCAGCAGTGACGAATCAGTACCGTATCGCCTTCCACCTCGACCGTGCCGGCAGCCACTTCCAGCAATTCGGCCAGGCATTCAGGCTCGAATTTGCTCAAGGGGAAACGGAAGTCGGCAAACTCCTGGGTGTCGGCCATGCGCCCGACCCGGTCGACACTTTTTACCAGGCGGTACTTCTCGATCACCGTGGCGCGGTTGACGTTTTTCGATGGCGAGAAACGGTCCTTGATGATTTTGAACACCGTGTTGAAACCCGGCAGGGTGAACACGCTCATGACCATCCCGCGCACGCCCGGGGCCATGATGAACTGGTCATCGGTGCTGGCCAGGTGGTTGATCAGCGCCCGGTAGAACTCCGACTTGCCGTGTTTGTAGAAGCCGATGGAGGTGTAGAGCTCGGCGATGTGCTTGCCCGGCAGGATGCGTTTGAGAAAGCCGATGAATTCCGCCGGCACCGGCACATCCACCATGAAATAGGAGCGGGTGAACGAGAAGATGATCGACACATCGGCTTCATCGGTGATCAACGCGTCGATGCGGATACCCTGCCCTTCGCGGTGCAGCAGCGGAATCACCAGCGGCCACTGTTCATCGCGGGTGTAGAGGCGGCCCACCAGGTACGCGCCCTTGTTGCGATAGAGCACCGAGGAAAACAGCTCGACGTTGAGGTCCGGATCCTTGCACACCCAGTCCGGCAGGTTCTCGCGCAGTTGTGCTTCAAGGCGCTGCAGGTCGGCGGGCAGGTCGGCGTAGGGCTCGCTGAAGCGGTAGTCGCTGAAGATCTGCTCGAGCATGCCCGCCAGTTGGCCCTGGGGCTTGTAGGTACGGGTTTGCGCAGCACGGGCGCGGCGCAGGCTCGGGCGGGTGGTATGGATGAACATGCAGCCGTCGCTGATCAGGTCGTGGCTGAACAGCCCGCAAAAGATCGAGTTGTACCAGGTCTCGGACAGCTCATCGTCAAACCGCAGGTCGATCAGGCTGATATAGGCACTCTTGACCAGGGGCCAGGACTGGATATCCAGCAGCGCGCCCTCGTCGAAGGTAGCCCGCAAACGCGTGGTGACTTCGCCGACCTTCTCTTCATACAGGTTGATCCGCGCCGCCGAGGCAGTTTGCGCCTCTTGCCACTGGGCCTTTTCAAAACGCTCACGGGCGCCGTCGGTGATCTGGCGAAAGTGTTCGCGGTAATCGTCGAAGCCATCGAGGATCATCTGGGCGATGGACTGCGCGGTGTCGATGGCAGACGTTTGCTGCGGCATGTCGGAGACCTCTGCGGGCATTCGGAAGACCTGAGATTAGCCAGTGTCCGCAGCCAGGAGAAGTACAATTTTTGCTGGGAGCTGTGTCCCGGATAGAGGGGCTTCAAACCCGGGCCGTGCACCTCAGTGGCAGGGTGACGCGCTTTATTGTGCAGTGGATACGTAAAAGATTGTGTCAGGCAGTCCCCTGGGCAACACTCTCGCCCTGGTTAAGAAGGAGTTGTCCGTGAGACCTGTCGACACCCTGTACCTGCTGGTACTGGCCGCCATCTGGGGCGCGAGCTTTTTGTTCATGCGAATCATCGCACCGGAAATCGGTACGCTGCCCACGGCGTTTTTCCGCGTTTCGATAGCCGCCGCCGGCCTGCTGGTGATCCTGGCCCTACTGCGGGTGCGCTGGGACTTCCAGGGCAAGTTCAAGACCGTGCTGTTGCTGGGGGTGATCAACTCGGGGATCCCCGCCACCATGTATTCGGTGGCGGCCCAGGTCTTGCCGGCGGGTTACTCGGCGATTTTCAATGCGACGACGCCGTTGATGGGGGTGTTGATTGGCGGGCTGTTTTTCCATGAACGGCTGACCCCCTCGAAAATCGCCGGGGTGTGCCTGGGGCTGTTCGGCGTAGGCATCCTGACGCGGGCCGGGCCGGTGGCATTTGACCTGGAACTGCTGATGGGCGCCCTCGCCTGCCTGTTGGCCACCACCTGCTACGGCTTCGCCGGCTTCCTGGCGCGCCGCTGGCTGGATCAACAGGGTGGCCTGGACAGCCGTCTTTCAGCACTGGGCAGCATGCTCGGCGCCACATTGTTTCTCTTACCCTGGTTTGGCTGGAACGCCATCAGCCATCCGCCGGCCAGTTGGGGCGGCTGGAGTGTGTGGTTGTCGTTGCTGGGCCTGGGGCTGCTGTGTACGGCGTTCGCCTACATCTTGTACTTCCGTTTGCTGACCTCCATCGGGCCAGTGAAGTCGATGACGGTCACCTTCATGATTCCGCCATTCGGCGTGTTGTGGGGGGCGTTGCTGCTGGATGAGCCATTGTCCATGGCGCACCTGTATGGCGGGATGTTGATCGCGGGGGCATTGTGGCTGGTGCTGCGGCCGGGGAAATTGATCAAAGCTGTGTAGGAGCCGGCTTCCGGCTCCTACACAGGGGGATCATGCTTTACGGAAGACGAATACCAACCCAATGATGATCAAACCCATCCCCAGCACGCTCAGCACTGCCAGCCGATTGCCGAAGATCAGGTAGTCCATCACCGCAGTGACTGCCGGCACCAGGTAGAACAGGCTGGTGACATTCACCAGGTTACCCCGTGCAATCAGGCGGTATAGCAGCAGCGTCGCCAACACAGACACCACCAGCCCCATCCACAGCACCGGCAGGTAGAAGCCGCTGTTGTGCTCGAAAGCAAAGGGCTGGAACGGCACGAACACTGCGCACAGCAACAAGCCCGCCAGGTACTGCACCGGCAAGGTGCCCAATGGGTTATCGGTGATGCGCTTCTGCATGATCGAGCCCAGGGTCATGCTCGCCAGCGCCAGCAAACCAAACAGCATGCCGGCCAGGGACATGCCGGCCAGACCGATGCCCTGGTACACCACCATGATCAGGCCCGCCAGGCCCAACGCCAGGCCGAACATCCGGCGCCATGAACGCTGGCGCTCCATCAGCACCACGGTGAGGATCGGTTGCACACCCATGATGGTCGCCATCACGCCGGGGGTGACCTTCAGGTCCAGGGCCAGCAGATAAAAAATCTGATAGGCCCCCAGTAGCACCAGCCCGGTGGCCGCCGCATACCACAGCGGTTTGCCCGCGCGCGGCAACTGCAGCTTGAGGATCGGCACCAGCAGCACCAGGCCCGCCAGGGCAATGGCAAAGCGAATCAACAGGAAGGCAAAGGGTGACGCATGGGCCAGGCCCAACTTGGAGAAAATCGCCCCGCTGCTCCACAGCAGGACAAACAGGCTCGTCGAGGCCGCCGCGGCCACGGATTGTTTCGAAATAACAGACATAAGAACACCTGTAGTCAGGCAAAAAGCCAACTCAGCCAAGGCTGAAATTCAGTAGGTTCGGTACAGGCGGGCAACGGGGAACAGCGGTCTGCTGATCAGCCCGAAACGCCAACGCCCGGCGGTGATACGACTGCGTACACCGGCGTGCTACTGACAGGTGGGGGGTAATGACTGATCTGCACAGGCTGCTGATTCCCGCACGGCACGACCGCAGCGTTGACCGCTGAATCGACTACCGCTATGCATGGGGATGCAGGCATGGGCTGATCTTTTTTGAAGGGATGAAAGGTGCTGCGAAACACCTGGCGCCGACTATAACCAGCCGGCGACACGCTTTGCAATGGCTTTGCCAAAAGGCCAGTAAGGACACGTTGAGAAACCACCTCTAGCCTTGGGAAAAACCAACGCACTCCACTTAAGGAGACTTTCGACGCATGACCGCCAATGCCAAAAACACGCGGCGCCTTGCGATACCAGCTCTACCGATCCAAAGCCTTACGCCTTGCTACTGCATCGACGCATCTCCCCTCTATCAAAACCTGGGCTTTGACTTCGATTCACGGGGCAGGCTTGTGATAGCGGTAGAGAACAAATAGCTTCGAAAACATGTTCAATTAATGATCAATTGTGGAGGCTGCATGGGAGAACGTATAAAAAAACCGCTCATACGAGCGGTTTTTTTGAACCCATCAGCCAAATAACCAATACACCAACGCCACAACCACCACCGCCGCCAACACCGGCCGCATGATGCGATAGGCTTTGGGATGCTTGCGCTTCCACTGCTTGACCACCCCACTGAAGCGATCGCTGAAGCTCTTGCTCCAGGCGTAGGCCTGGTTGATCCCGCCCACACGCTCGTCATCCAGGTTCTGTGGCGCGGTTGCACGGCCTAGCTGGGCACTGACCCAACGGTTGATGCGGGTCATCAGCCGGTTGCTCAGTGGTCGCTCGATATCACAGAACAGAATCACCCGGGTCTTCTCGGTTTCGTTCTTTACCCAGTGCACGTAGGTTTCGTCGAACATCACGTCTTCGCCATCACGCCAGGCGTAGATCTGGCCATCGACGAAAATGCGGCAGTCGTCGGAATTGGGTGTCGACAACCCCAAGTGATAGCGCAGGGAGCCGGCGAACGGATCGCGATGGGGGTTGAGGTGGCTGCCACCGGGCAACAGCGCAAACATGGCGCCCTTGACGTTGGGGATGCTGCTGACCAGGGCCACGGTTTTCGGGCACAGCAGCTCGGCCGACGGCAGCGGTTTGTCGTACCACTTGAGGTAGAAGCGCTTCCAGCCTTTCTTGAAGAACGAGCCAAAACCGGCATCGTTGTTCTTCTCGGCGGCGCGGATATAGCCTTCGTCGAACAGGTGCATGGCCTCGTCGCGAATCACTTCCCAGTTGTCCTTGAGCACATCCAGCTCGGGGAACTTGCTGCGGTCCAGGTAGGGCTTGGACGGCACCGCCGAGAAGATGTACATCAAGGCGTTATACGGGGCGAACAACGCCGAATGGTTGACGAACTGGCGCAGCACCGGCAAACGTGCCTTGCCGCGCAAATGCACGTACAGCGTACTGCCGATAAACAGCAACAGCACCGACAGCTTGGCGGCCAAAGAAAAGGTCATGCAGCAACTCCTGGAAATAGCCTCCCGGCAGCGGGAAACCAGACATAGCAGCCGGCCATGATAAACACTCCGGGCCGGAGGAAAAACCCGCGTTATCCAACAATCCGTTTTAAGGGGCCCGCGGCGAGCAATCAATTATGCATATGAGGCATAAAACCGGGCTGATATGGATCAACCCGATTTCGGTACACCGACACCTGCAACCTCAGGCCTGGTTTTCCTGATCGGTGAACAGATCGCTGAACAGCATGCTCGACAGGTAGCGCTCACCGGAGTCCGGCAGGATCACCACGATGGTCTTGCCCTGCATTTCCGGTTTTTCGGCCAGACGCACCGCCACCGCCATGGCCGCGCCACAGGAAATCCCGCACAGGATGCCTTCCTCCTGCATCAACCGCAGGGCCATGGCCTTGGATTCGTCGTCACTGACCAACTCCACCCGGTCCACCATCGACAGATCAAGGTTCTTCGGCACAAAACCCGCGCCAATCCCCTGGATCTTGTGGGGGCTGGGCTTGATCTCTTCGCCAGCCAACGCCTGGGTAATCACCGGCGAGCTGATGGGCTCCACCGCCACCGAGAGGATCGGCTTGCCTGCAGTGTTTTTGATATAGCGCGATACACCCGTGAGGGTCCCGCCCGTGCCAACGCCTGCCACCAGCACATCCACCGCGCCATCGGTGTCGTTCCAGATTTCCGGGCCGGTGGTTTTTTCGTGGATGGCCGGGTTGGCCGGGTTGTCGAACTGGGCCGGCATGAAATAGGTCGCCGGGTCGCTGGCAAGGATTTCACTGGCTTTCTCGATGGCGCCTTTCATGCCCTTGGCCGGCTCGGTCAGCACCAGTTCGGCACCCAGGGCCTTGAGCACCTTGCGCCGCTCGATACTCATGGACGCGGGCATGGTCAGCAACAATTTGTAGCCACGGGCCGCGGCGACAAAGGCCAGGCCAATCCCGGTGTTGCCTGAGGTCGGCTCGACGATGGTCATGCCCGGCTTGAGTTTGCCGCTGCTTTCCGCGTCCCAGATCATGTTCGCGCCGATCCGGCACTTCACCGAATACCCAGGGTTACGCCCTTCGATCTTGGCCAGGATGGTCACGCCACGGGGCGCGATACGGTTGATCTGAACCAGGGGCGTGTTACCGATGGAGTGCGCGTTGTCTGCAAAAATGCGGCTCATGGCGGGGTCCTTTAGGCGGTTTTCAGGAAGGCAACAAGGGTATGCCTCGTACTCCAAGGCGTCCAGTCGAGGAACGTTGCCGCTGCCTGTGTAGTCAATCGCCTATACACAGGGAGGAATAACCTATGAAGCGTCGCTACAGTTGGCCGATATGGACGGTCGCCGGGCTGGTGGTCGTGCTGGTGGCACTGGATATCGCCCTGCCCTACCTGGTGCGCAACTACCTCAATGAAAAACTCGCCGACATGGGCGACTACCGTGGCCAGGTGACCGATGTCGACCTGGCCCTGTGGCGCGGCGCGTACCGGATCAATGGCCTGCAGATCGTCAAGGTCGATGGCAAGGTGCCCGTGCCGTTCGTCAAGGCGCCAGTGATCGACTTGTCGGTCAGTTGGCATTCCTTATGGTACGACCACGCGGTGGTGGCCGAAGTGCAATTCGTCAAGCCGGAACTCAACTTCGTCGACGGCGGCGCCAACAAACAGGCGTCCCAGACCGGTCGCGGCACCGATTGGCGCGCCCAACTGGGCAAGCTGCTGCCCATCACCCTCAACGAAGTGCGGATCGACGACGGCAAGATCTCCTTCCACAACTTCAGCTCCAAGCCGCCGGTCAATATGGGCGCCACCCAGGTCAATGCCAGCTTCTACAACCTGACCAACGTGGTGGACGTCGAAGGCAAGCGCGATGCGCGCTTTGACGGCAAGGCCCTGTTACTGGGGCATGCGCCGCTGGAAGCCAGCGCGACCTTCGACCCGCTGAGCAATTTTGAAGACTTCGAGTTCCGCTTGCGCGCCCGTGATATCCAGCTCAAGCGCATGAACGACTTCGCCTCGGCCTACGGCAAGTTCGACTTCAATGCCGGCACCGGCGACGTGGTGATTGAAGCCCAGGCTGAAAAAGCCCAATTGACCGGCTATATCAAACCGCTGCTGCGGGATGTGGAGGTGTTTGACTGGCAACAGGACGTGGAGAACCAGGACAAGGGGATTTTCCGCTCGATCTGGGAAGCCGTGGTCGGTGCCAGCGAAACCGTGCTGAAGAACCAGAGCAAAAACCAGTTCGCCACCCGGGTGGAACTCAGCGGCAGCGTTCACCAGCAAGATATCAGCGCGTTCCAGGCGTTTTTGCAGATTTTGCGCAATGGTTTCGTCCAGGCATTCAACGCCCGCTACGAACAACCCAAACCCAGTGCGGAGTGACCCTGGCGTGACTGGTCATTCAGAGACTGAATAACCCGTCTGCGTTCACAGTCACCGGGGCTGCGCGCTATAGTCGCAGGCATGCTGACTACCGGCGTCATGTTCGAGGATTGAGAAATGAAGTTCGAAGGCACCCAGGCCTACGTTGCCACCGATGACCTGAAACTGGCTGTCAACGCTGCCATCACGCTGGAGCGTCCGCTGCTGGTCAAGGGCGAGCCGGGCACCGGCAAGACCATGCTTGCCGAACAACTGGCCGAATCGTTTGGCGCGCGGTTGATCACCTGGCACATCAAGTCCACCACCAAGGCGCACCAGGGCCTGTATGAATACGATGCGGTCAGCCGCCTGCGCGACTCGCAACTGGGCGTGGACAAGGTCCATGACGTACGCAACTACCTGAAGAAAGGCAAGCTGTGGGAGGCTTTCGAGTCCGAGGAGCGGGTGATCCTGCTGATCGACGAGATCGACAAGGCCGATATCGAGTTCCCCAACGACCTGCTGCAAGAACTCGACAAGATGGAGTTCTACGTCTACGAAATCGACGAGACCATCAAGGCCAAGAAGCGCCCGATCATCATCATTACCTCCAACAACGAGAAAGAGCTGCCGGACGCCTTCCTGCGTCGCTGCTTCTTCCATTACATCGCCTTCCCCGACCGCACCACCCTGCAGAAAATCGTCGACGTGCATTACCCCGACATCAAGAAAGACCTGGTCAGCGAAGCGCTGGACGTGTTCTTCGACGTGCGCAAGGTCCCCGGCCTGAAGAAAAAGCCCTCCACCTCCGAGCTGGTGGACTGGCTCAAGCTGCTGATGGCCGACAACATCGGCGAGGCGGTGCTGCGCGAGCGTGATCCAACCAAGGCCATCCCGCCCCTGGCCGGCGCCCTGGTGAAAAACGAGCAGGATGTGCAACTGCTTGAGCGCCTGGCGTTCATGAGCCGTCGCGGCACTCGATAAGGGCTTTTGCCATGCTGCTCAACCTGTTCAATGAAATGCGTGCAGCCAAGGTGCCGGTCTCGGTACGTGAGCTGCTGGACCTGATCAACGCCCTGAAACAACGGGTGACCTTCGCTGACATGGACGAGTTCTATTACTTGTCCCGGGCGATCCTGGTGAAGGACGAACGCCACTTCGACAAGTTCGACCGGGCTTTCGGCGCCTACTTCAATGGCCTGGAGAAACTCGACGACCACTTGCAGGCATTGATTCCCGAAGACTGGTTGCGCAAGGAGTTCGAGCGTTCGCTGAGCGATGAAGAGCGCGCGCAGATTCAATCCCTGGGCGGCCTGGACAAGCTGATCGAAGAGTTCAAGAAACGCCTGGAGGAACAGAAGGAGCGCCACGCCGGCGGCAACAAGTGGATCGGTACTGGCGGCACCAGCCCGTTCGGTTCCGGCGGCTTCAACCCCGAGGGCATTCGCGTGGGCGATGCCGGCAAGCGCCAGGGCAAGGCGGTCAAGGTCTGGGACCAGCGCGAGTACAAGAACCTCGATGACTCGGTGGAACTGGGCACGCGCAATATCAAGGTGGCCCTGCGCCGCCTGCGCAAGTTTGCGCGCCAGGGTGCAGCCGAAGAGCTGGATATCGACGGCACCATCGACCACACCGCCCGTGACGCCGGCCTGCTGAATATCCAGATGCGCCCGGAACGGCGCAACACGATCAAGCTGTTGTTGCTGTTCGACATCGGCGGTTCGATGGATGCCCACGTCAAGACTTGCGAAGAGCTGTTCTCGGCCTGCAAGACCGAGTTCAAGCACCTGGAGTACTTCTACTTCCACAACTTCATTTATGAATCGGTGTGGAAGAACAACATGCGCCGCACTTCCGAGCGCACCTCGACCCAGGACCTGCTACACAAGTACGGCGCCGACTATAAGGTGATCTTTATCGGCGACGCGGCCATGGCCCCCTACGAAATCACCCAGGCCGGTGGCAGCGTGGAGCACTGGAACGAAGAGCCGGGGTATGTGTGGATGCAGCGCTTCATGGAGAAGTACAAGAAGCTGATCTGGATTAATCCGTACCCGAAAGACACCTGGGGCTATACCTCGTCGACCAATATCGTGCGGGATTTGATTGAGGACCAGATGTATCCGTTGACCTTGCGCGGGCTTGAAGAGGGGATGCGGTTTCTCTCCAAGTAGGGGGTGGATTCACCGCCGCTATCGCAGGCAAGCCAGCTTGTATGGTTAGACTTGTAGGGGTGGTGGGACTAAAAGCCAGCATCTGACTCTAGCCAGTACAGACCGTGGGAGACTTCGCCCCACCCCTTCACCAAAGCGCCGATAAGG
>NZ_JAARMB010000028.1:0-54311 GCF_012985615.1 Pseudomonas sp. WS 5412 | reverse complement strand
AATGGCCGTGTCGCGGCTACCCCCGCCTCCATGCCGGGGTGCCCACTGCGCAATGCCTGCCTGCGGCCAGCGTGGTTTAACGGGGCGCCTGAGATCAAGATCAAAAGCCAGATCAAAAGCAGAGCAACAGCAACAGCAACAGCAACAGCAATGCCAAAGCCAGAGCGCGAAGCTGCATTCCCCCCTGTGGGAGCTGGCTTGCCTGCGATGGCGGTTCATCAGCCAATACATTTATCGACTGATACACCGTCATCGCAGGCAAGCCAGCTCCCACAGAGGTACGCGCACGCCTCGACGATCAGGTCGGCTGTCAGGCCGCCTCGCTTTGCTTGTGATTTTGATCTTAGGCGCCCCGTTAAACCACGCTGGCCGTCATCCGATATTGATTTGGGGGGTAACCCGGCAGGACGCCGGGTTAGCCGCGCTGGGCCATGGATGGCCCATCGCGGCGGCCCCCCAAATCAATGTCGGATGACGGGCACACCGAGCCTGGGCGAGGTGCCGAGTGGTGGGGCAAGAGCCCTTTTGGTTACTTTTGGGGCTCTTTTCCAAAAGTGACCCGCCGTAAGGGCGGAATCAATAGCCGCCGTAACCGCAGCAACGGATATGTACACACAAACCCAGAAGAGAGCTGTGTAGCGACCTACGCCCATCGCGAACAAGCCCTCTCCCACATTAGGTTGCTGACGACGCCCGACAATCAGCCCTGCGGAATGAAGCTTTTATGACAAAAGTTCGGTAGTCCCCCCGTCCCTCCGTCTTGCCTATGTAACGCGCTCAAGCACGCGAAACAGGCCAGGAGTGGGGCGGATGGGAACTATGGAACGCTACTCGAAAGTAGGCATGCAGGAACTCGATCAGCGCCTGTCGAAGATCGTCGAAGCCGCCCGCAAGAAGCCGGTGTCGGTCTATCGCTATGGCGCGCCCTGGGTCTGGATCGTGTCCCAGGAGGACTGGCAAGGCGCTTTGAAAGAGGTGTCCAGCTATATACCTGCCGGTCACTCCCTGGTGTTGCTGCGCCCGCAGATCGACGAGGTGCTGGAGCAGCACCACGACTTGCTGCAGGCCCTGAATGCCGAGCCTGGCATGCTTATCGCCCCGCGCACGGTGCTGCAGATTCTGCTGCTGCAACTGCTCTATTCGGTGCCCAGCGAACAGCAACTGCACGAGCAACTCAACTACAACCTGCTGTTCCGCTGGTTCGTCGGCCTCGACCTGACCCAGCGAGTGTGGGGCATCCACGTTCTGCAGCGCGATATCGCCACGCTCCTGGGCAACCCACGGGCGGTGCAGTTGATCCAGAAAATCATCGGTGAAGTGTTCTGTGGCGCCTTGCTGCACATGCCGGAGTTCTCCTTGAACTTCGCGCTGCTGCATACCTGGCTGGCACGGCATGCCAATACCTCGACTTCCAGCAATTGAGTCGGCCGAACGTGGTGCCAACAACCGTGAAGGCCAGCCATTCGAGTAATCCAGGGGGCGGTGTGACGCATCTGTTCAAATCAACGCTGGCGCTGTGCTGGCTGACACTGGCGCTGCCGGTGTCAGCCGATGAGCCAGGTGGCGCGTCCGAGGCCGCGGTGCGGCGGGTGGACGTCAATGAGTACTTTGTGCGCGGCAATACGGTGCTCGACGCTCGGGCGATCGAAGAGGCGGTGTACCCGTTCCTGGGCCCGCAAAAAACCTTGAGCGATATCGAAGGCGCCCGCGATGCCTTGCAGAAGATCTACCAGGCGCGCGGTTATCAGTCGGTGTTTGTCGAGTTGCCCGAGCAGAAGGTCGATGACGGCATCGTCTACCTGCAAGTCAGCGAGACCAAGGTCGGCCGAGTGCGGGTGGTGGGGGCCAAGCACTATTCGCCGGTAGAGATCCGCGAAGAAGTTTCGGCGCTGAAGGAGGGGGCGGTGCCGGATTTTGCCACGGTGCAGACCCAGCTCGCCGGCCTCAATCGCGGGGCAGGGCGCCAGGTCACGCCGCTGGTGCGCGAGGGCCAGCGCCCCGGCACCATGGATGTGGACCTGCAAGTGGAGGACCAGAACCCTTGGCACGCCAGCCTCGGCCTGAACAACGACTACAGCGCCGACACCGAGAAGCTGCGCAGTGTCGCGACCCTGGGCTACGACAACCTCTGGCAACTGGGCCACAGCGTGTCCCTGACCTTCTTTACTGCGCCCCAGGACAGCGAAAACGCCAAGGTCTGGTCCGGCGCCTACAGCGCGCCGCTCAACGAGCGCTGGACCGTGCAGTTCTCCGGTTATCAGTCCGACAGCAATATCGCCACCATCGGCGGCAGCAACGTGCTGGGCAAGGGGCACTCCTACGGCGTCTCGGCGATCTACAACCTGCCGGCCAGTGGTGTCTGGGCCAACTCGTTATCGGTGGGGGTGGACTTCAAGGACTTCGAGGAGCAGATGCAGTTCGGCGCCAGCCGCGACCAGATCCCGCTCAAGTACGCGCCGCTGACCTTCGGCTACAACGGCTACCGCTACACCGAGCAGGCGCAACTGGGCCTGGGCCTGAACCTGGTGGTCGGAACCCGTGCGTTTTTTGGCTACGGCAGCGACGCCGAAGAATTCCAGTACAAACGCGACCAGGCCAGCCCCAGCTTTGCCGTGCTCAAGGGCGACCTGAATTACACCTACACCTTCACCGGCGACTGGCAGTCGGCGACCAAGACCGCGTTCCAACTGGCGTCTGGCCCGCTGGTCTCCAACGAGCAGTATTCGGCCGGTGGCGCCACGTCGATCCGTGGCTACCTGGCCGCTGAGCGCACCGGGGATGAGGGTTACTTGCTCTCCCAGGAATTGCGTACGCCATCCCTGGCCAAGTTCCTCGGCAGCTATGTGCAGGAGTGGCGCTTCTACGCGTTTGCCGAAGGCGCGCGCCTGCGCCTGCATGACCCGCTGCCCGAGCAGGAAGACGAATACAGCCTGGCCAGCGTCGGCCTCGGCACCCGTGCCAGTTTGAGCAAGTGGTTGTCCGGCAGCCTGGATTGGGGCTACCCGCTGCTCGATGGACCGAACACCCAGAAACAGGACTCGCGACTGCACTTCAGTGTGCAGGCGACTTTCTGACCCTTTTTTCCGGAGAACCCTTCACATGCAACGCCTATTTCTGAGCCTGTTGATCTGCCTGGGCTTCGTGCTCCCGGCCACCGCCCAAGCCTGGTGGCAGGACGACTGGCACTACCGTAAACAGATCTCGCTGGACACCACCCCCCAAGGCGCCGCGATCAATCAGGCGCTGGGCCGTACTGCCTTGCTGGTGCGCTTGCACACCGGCAACTTCACCTTCGACGGGGTCAAGGAAGACGGCGCCGACCTGCGCTTTGTCAGCGCCGACGACAAGACCGTGTTCAATCACCAGATCGAGAGCTTCGACCCGCTGATGGGCATGGCGTTGATCTGGGTCGATGTGCCCAAGATCGAAGGCGGCCAGCGTCAGGACCTGTGGATGTACTACGGCAACGACAAGGCCCCGGCGACCGGCAACGGCCAACTGACGTTCGATCCGAGCTACACCGCGCTCTACCATTTCGAGGGCGCCAACGGCACGCCGGCCCGTGACACCACGGCCTATGGCAACACCGCGCTGAACGCCACCGGTGCGAGCATCGACGGCGTGATCGGGCGGGCCTTGCAGTTCAGCGGCCAGCCGTTGCTGTTGCCGGCCAGTCCGTCGTTGCAACACACCGCCAGCGGTGCCTTTACTTTCAGTGCCTGGCTGCGCCTGGACCAGGCCGCCGGTGAGCAAGTGGTGCTGGCCCGCCGTGAAGGCAGCAGCAGCCTGGTGCTGGGCCTGAACCAGGGCATGCCGTTTGTCGAGATCGACGGCCAGCGTGCGGTATCGACCCAGCCGCTGAACCCCGGCCAATGGCAACACCTGGCCTTTACGGCCGCTGGCAACGCCGTGACCCTGTATGTCAACGGCCGCGAAACCGCGACCCTGGCGCTGGCGATGCCGGCGTTCAATTCCCAACTGGCCATTGGCGCCGACCTGCCGGAGTCCACCGGCGGCCTGCTGCCCTTTGCCGGGGCGATGGATGAGCTGCGCCTGTCCAAAGTCGCACGCCCGGCGGGGGCGTTGTTGGCCGATGCCAGCGCCCAGGGTTCTGAGTCGAAACTGCTGGCCTATGGCGTGGATGAAGAACAGTCGGGCTTTGGTTTCGGCAGCCTGGGCTTTTTGCTCAAGGCCGTGCCTATCGACGCCTGGGTGATCATCCTGGTGCTGGTGGCGATGATGGTCCAGTCGTGGGTCATCATGTTCCGCAAGAACCGCATGGTCAGCCGCGTCAGCAGTGCCAACGAGATCTTCCGCGAGCAGTTCGCGCAGATCGGCACCCGCCTGGAGATGTACTACGACGACCAGATCCTGGCCGAGCGCCTCGGCCACTCGTCGTTATGGCGCCTGTACCGCGTCGCCGTCCAGGAAATCCGCACCCGCCGCGCCCAGGGCGCCGACACCAGTTCGGTTTCGGCAGCCACCATCGAAGCCATCCGCTGCTCCATGGACGGCGTGCGCACCCGGGAAAACCAGCAGCTCAGCGCCAAGCTCTCGACCCTGTCCAACGCCATTGCCGGCGGCCCGTATATCGGCCTGCTCGGTACGGTGCTGGGGATCATGGTGGTGTTCCTCGGCACGGCCATGGCCGGCGACGTGAACATCAATGCGATCGCCCCGGGCATGGCTGCTGCGTTGCTGGCCACCGCCATGGGCCTGTTTGTCGCGATCCCCGCACTGTTTGGCTACAACCGCCTGATCACCCGCAACAAGGAGGTCAGTGCCGACATGCGGGTGTTCGTCGATGAGTTCATCACCCGCCTGGCCGAGATGCACGGCGAGAGCCAGTCCAGCGAAGCCGCGCATCGGCGCGCCCAGCCAGCCCACGTACCGGCCTGAGGAGAATCAGCATGGCTTCTGTGAATGCCTCCCACGACGATGACGAAGACGCCGCCGTCGACAGCATCAACATCACGCCCCTGGTGGACGTGCTGATGGTGGTGCTGGTGATGTTTATCCTCACCGCCACGGCTCAGGTCTCGGGGATCCAGATCCACTTGCCCAAGGCCAGTGCCTCGGTGTCGTTGTCCGAGGCCAAGACCAAGGCGATTTCGGTGAATGACGGCGGCCAGGTATTCCTCGATGCCTACCCGGTAACCCTGGGGGAACTGGAAGAACGCCTGCGCATCGAGAAAGCCCTGAACCCGGAGTTCCCGGTGATTGTGCGCGGCGATGCCACGGTGCAGTACCAGAAGGTCATCGAGGTGCTTGATTTGCTGCGCCGCCTGGAGCTGTCCCAGGTCGGCCTGGTCACTGGCAAACCATCATGACCGCACAGATGCCGATCCCACCCACGCCCGTGAAGAAGTCGCCGCTGCGCCCGCTGAAGTGGGGCGCCGGCCTGCTGGTGGGCGCCGTGGCCGCGTGGTTCCTGTGGCAGTGGGCCAATGACATGAGCGGCGTGCGCCGCGAAGCGCCCAAGGTGCCGATGATTATCCCGTTGCCGCCACCACCGCCGCCGCCCCCGGAACCGCCCAAGGAGCCCGAGCCCCAGGTCGAGGAAAAGATCCCCGAGCCTGAGCCCACGCCTGCGCCGGAGGAGGTCAAGCCGGAGCAAGAGGCACCCCCGAGTCCCGCCGACGACCTGGCCAACCCGATGCAGATGGACGGTGATGCCCAGGCCGGTAACGACGGTTTCAACGTGGGGGCCGGCAAGGGCGGCGGCATGGCCGGGTCCGGTGGGGGCGGCCTGGGCACGGGCACGTTCAAGCAGTACCTGGCCGGGGTGTTCCAGCGCCTGCTGCGCGAAGACCCGGAGTTGCGCAAGAAGGCCTATGCGGTGCAGGCCGACCTGTGGTTGAGCGGCGATGGCGAGGTCACGCGTGTAGAGCTGGCCCAGTCCAGCGGCGATGCCGACACCGACGCCCAGGTACTGGCGGCACTGCGGGCCACGCCCCGTTTGAAAGAACGCACACCGGCCTCCCTGACGTTGCCGGTGCGCCTGTCCCTCAAGGGCCGACGCCCGGAGTGAGCCAACCTTTTTTGCAGTTTTCTACAGGAGTTGTGTGCAAATGATTTCCCACGTGAATCGAGTGACCCTGGCGGTCGGCATGGTCATCGCGACCCTGGTTGGCCAGGCAACGGCCGCCCCGGCCGGGCCTTCGGAAAACGCCACGATCAACCTGATCCGCCTGCTGGTGCAGCAAGGTGTGCTCAAGCAGGAACAGGCCGAGGGGCTGATCGCCCAGGCCGAGAAAGAGGCGGTGCAGGCGCGCCAGACCGCAGTGGCCGCCACCGGGCCTGCGGCGGCCCCTGGGGATGTGCGGGTGCAGTACGTGCCGGCCGCCGTGCGTGATCAGATCCGCGACCAGGTCAAGGCCGAAGTCATGGCCACTGCCAAGCAGGAAAACTGGGCCCAGCCCAACACCTTCCCGGATTGGGTCTCGCGTATCAGCTTCGATGGCGACATCCGTCTGCGTGACGAGTCGCGGTTTTTCTCTGGCAACAACAGCAACGAAATCGTCGATTACGCCAAGCTCAACGAGAACGGTCCCTACGACGTCAACAAAGACACCAACACCCGCCTGCCGCCATTGCTCAACACCCGTGAAGACCGCGAGAACCTGTTCCGCCTGCGCGCACGCCTGGGGATGAAGGCGATCATTTCGCCGGAATGGACCGCAGGCATCCGCATCGGCACCGGCTCCGACAACAACCCGGTGTCCACCACCCAGACCCTGGGCGGCGGCTTTGGCAAGAAAGATATCTGGCTCGACCAGGGCTACCTGACCTGGAAGGCCACCCAGGACCTGACCCTGACGGGCGGGCGGATCGCCAACCCGTTCTATTCCACCGACATGATGTACTCCAGCGACCTCAACTTCGACGGCGTGGCGGCGATCTTCAACCACAGCCTCAACAACGAATGGGGCCTGTTCGGCACGCTGGGCGCGTTCCCGGTGGAGTACACCTCCGACACCGCCAGCAGCAACGGTTTCGACAAGGAAGACAGCGACACCAAATGGCTGTTCGGCGGGCAGATCGGCGCCAACTGGAAGATCAACCGCAGCAACAGCCTCAAGGGCGCATTGGCCTACTACCGCTTCGACGACATCGAAGGCCAGCGCTCCAGCCCTTGCTCGCCATGGGCCGGCGCGCCGGGCTGCGACACCGACGGCTCGCGCGTGGCCTTTATGCAAAAGGGCAACAGCGTGTTCCTGCTGCGCAATATCAACGCCAACCCGGCAACCCCGGGCCTGACCCCGCAACCGCAATACGTGGGCCTGGCCTCCAAGTTCGATGTGCTGGACCTGAACCTGGTCTGGGACAGCGAACTGCCCCAAGACTTCAAGCTGCGCAGCCAGGCCAACTTCATTCACAACCTGGCCTACGACAAGGGCGAGATGCTCAAGCGCAGCGAAGGCGAGATCGTCAACAACATCAACAGCAAGGGCCAGTTTGAAAGTGGCGGCAATGCGCTGATGGTGCAGTTCACCCTCGGCAGCGCCCTGGAGATGAAAAAGGCCGGCGACTGGAACCTGTTGGCTGGCTACAAGTACATCCAGCCGGATGCCTTGCCGGACGGCTTCAACGACTCGTCCTTCCACCTCGGCGGCACCAACGCCAAGGGCTACTTCATTGGCGGCAACTACGGCATCGACAAGAACATCTACGCCAGCGCCCGTTGGCTGAGCGCTTCAGAGGTGTATGGCGCGCCGTTTGAAGTCGATGTGATGCAACTGGAACTGAATACGCGCTTCTGACGCGCCGGGAGATACCCATGAACATGCGAATTTGCGGACTGGTCCTGGCCCTGGTCGCCACCGGCGCCTCGGCCGAAGGCATGGAGGAGCGCCTGCGCACCCAGTTGCGCAGCACCACCGCGCAGCTGCAGGCACTGCAAAGCGAACAGGCCCAGGCCGCCGCTGCACGGATTGCCGCCGAAAACCAGGCCAAGCAGGCCCAGGTGCAGATCAAGCAGTTGAGCCTGGAGCTGGACAAGGCCCGAGGCTTGGCCGAGCAACTGGCCGGCCAGCAGCAGAGCCTGCACAGCCAGGCCCAGGCGCAAGTGGCGGCGAGTGCCGAGCAGACCGGCAAGTTCAAGAAGGCGTATGACGACCTGCTGGTGCTGGCCCGTGGCAAAGAAACCGAGCGCGCGCGCCTGCAGGCGCAACTGGCTGAACGTGACACACAAGTGCAGCAATGTTCAGCCAAGAATCAACAGATGTATGGCGTGGCCCAAGCGTTGCTCGCGGCCTACGAAAAAATCGACGTGGCCGAGGTCATGAGCATTCGCCAACCGTTCGCCAGCGGCGCGCGGGTCAAGTTCGAAGAACTGGCCCAGGGTTTTGGCGATGGCCTGTACAACAGCCGATTCGATGCGCCCCAGGCGGCGCTTAATCACTGATCAACCAAGGAAGAAGTTAACCATGAGCGAATTGATGAGCAGCGTGACCCCCCAGCGCCTGACCGAGTTGCTGCAAGAGGCCGGCTACCGGGTCAACCAGAGCGAGCAGAACGGCATCGTGCACCTGCTCAGCGCCAGCCAGGGCATCGGCTTTGCCGTGCGCTTCGGCAACCCGGCGGCGGAGCAGGGCGCCTATGTGGATTTCACCTACAGTTGCGCGCTGCGGGTCCAGGGCGAGTTGCCCGCAGGCCTGGCCCCGGTCTGGAACACCTCGCGGCGCTTTGCCCGGCTGTCCGTGCAGGGGGAGTTCCTGCTGATGGAGATGGACGTGATGGTGGCTGGCGTCGGTGCCCTGTACCTGCGCAGCCAATTGGAGTTGTGGGATCGGCTGTTGCAGGAATTTATCGTCTACCTGCGTGAATACAGCCAGACCGCCGCGCACCTGCAAGCCCAGGGTGTACCTGAGGTTGAAACCCGCGAAGAGGCGCCGGCGCTGTGAAAAAACCAACCCTGGTGGTAGCTGCACTGGCCCTGTTGGGGGTGGCGGTGGGCTTGGGCCTGCGCTCGGGCAGCGACCCGGTCGCGGCCCAGCAACCGGCCCCGGTGATCGGCGCAGAGGGCCCGGCGGTGGCACGCCTGGGTAATCAACAGGTGGCCGTGCCGGAACTGCAGGCATTGCTGGCCACCTTGCCGGCCGAATCGCGCGAGCAGTTGCGCGCCAATCGGGGTGCCCTGGAAACCTGGATCCGCTCGCGCCTGGCGCAAAAGGCCGTGCTCGAACAGGCCGATGCCCAGGGTTGGCGGCAACGCCCGGACGTCGAGCAACAGACCCGCGCCGCCACCGAGCAGATCGTGTTTCGCGACTACCTGCTGTCGGTCAGCCAGGTGCCGGCCGACTACCCCAGCGCCACCGAGTTGCAGCAGGCCTATGACAGCGGTAAGGCCCAGTGGATGACACCGCCGCTGTACCGGGTCAGCCAGATCTTCCTCGCCGTGGACGACCCGCAAAATGCCGAGGCCGTGCGGCGCCAGGCCCAGGAACTGAGCCGCCGGGCCCAGGCGGCCCCGGCGGAGTTTGCCGGGCTGGCCAGCCAGTACTCCCAGGACGCCGGCAGCGCCGGGCGCGGCGGTGATTCGGGCCTGCAACCCTTGCAGCAACTGGTACCAGAGGTGCGCAACGTGGTCGCGCGGCTCAAGCCGGGTGCGGTATCGGATGCGGTGCACAGCGCGGCGGGGTTCCATGTGCTCAAGTTGACCGAGCACCAACCGGCGCGCACCGCCAGCCTCGAAGAACTGCGCCCACGCCTGACCGAGGCCCTGCGCGCCCAGCGCCAGGAGCAGATCGCCAAGGCCTATCTGGAGGGCATGCTCAACACCGCGACCTTGAGCATCGACGGGGCGCAACTGAACAAAGTACTGGAATAAACAGGCTGTACGCATGGATGCACAGACCCAATAAGACAGGGAGTTCCCCCCATGGACTATCTAGAACCTGCAGCACCCCACGGCATGACGCCTTACCGCGCGCCCGGCGAACCCCGGGAAGCCTGGCTGGCCCTGGCTGCGGGCATCGACCCGGAGGTGGCGCGCTACTTCCTGATCAGCGCCCGCTGTGGCTGTTTCATGCAGGCGGCCCGCAGCCTGAACATCAAGGCCACATTGCTGCGCAAACGCCTGGCGTTACTGGAAGCACAGATGCGCCGTTCACTGTTCAGCTACCAGGGCAATGTCCTGGCGCTGAGCCGTGACGGCCTGCAGCTCCAGGCGCGGCTGGTGACCCTGGCCAATGAACGGCGGGTGCCGGTGCAGGAACAACCGTTGATTCGTCTGGCAGTGGCCGAGACCATCCTGCATGACATCCTCGGGCGCGACCTGATCTCCCTGCTGCGCCGCAATGCCAGTGTGCGCCTGGAGATTGTCTGTATCGACAGTCCGCAGGCCGTGCAGACAGTGGAAGCCGACGTGGTGCTGTGGCTGGCGGGCGTCGACTCGCCGCAGCCGGGACCGGGCTTTGCGACCCACCCACCGCAGGCACTGGCCTGCCTGGATTACCTGCCGCATATCGCCAAACGCTACTCACGCCTGGCCGCACGCCCGGACAGTGTGGATGACTTGGCGGACTACATGCTGGTGCAATGGCAGCCTGACGGCTTGGTCGAGGCATTGGCGCCGTGGAACCGAGTGGTGCAACAGCGCTTGGCGGGGGTGGTGCAGGTGCAGGCGTATCCGCTGATGCTGGAGATGATCCGCTGCAGCGCGTGCATTGGCTTGCTGCCGCGTTACATGAGTTGTTTCGACCGGGGCTTGATGGCGTTGCCGGGCTTGTTTGCCCAGGATATGCAGCGCCAGGTGTGGATGGCGGTCAATGCCGCGGCGGCGCATCCACAGGAGGTGCAGATGATTGTGGCAATGGTGGTCAACACCTTTGAGGAGCGGCGGGAGTGGTTTGGCTGACGCCGCTCAATGGCGCGAACAATAAAAAGGGCCAGCGCTAATAAGCGCGGCCCTTTTTACAAATGGGATATTCCAGCGATAGACAGACTTGGGCGCTCATAGTGTTATTGAGTCTTGTATTGCACCGTACCTTGTTGCGAGGCGCCTTCGAACTTCGCGACGCCGATAATTTTTTTACGCTGTTGCGTGTCCGCAGAATTGACCGCAAAAAACTTGAAAGAAATTTCTAATGAAGGTTCGGCTGCCAATGAAACAGAGATAACTTCCATCTTGTCCTCATCGTTGTTGTCAGCGTACCAGCTATTCTGATTCTGCCCTGGGTTGTACCAGGCACCTACAAGGGTATCCCTGTTCATTTCGTATGTGCCCGGCTTGATGTGGTCCGGGAAAGTAAAGAAAATCCCCTCTTTCAAGATACCTTCAATCGGACCGCCGGCAATAATGGATGAACTATAAAGGTTAAGTGAAACAGACTCGGCGGTGTAGGCGCGGCCATCAATGTCCGCCGTTAAATGGCCGGTTGTATTGTGCGGTTGGGGGGTTGGCATTAGTGAATCCTCAGAGTTGATTTAAACCGTTCGTAGAGGCTTTACGGTTAATTAATAACTTGAGGAGTACCAGGGATCTACTGTCACTATTAACAGTAAATCGTTTCAGTGGTCTGGTGTCGTTCCGGGCGCGTGTATCCCGGGTCGGTCCCTAGGCGACTACAGGCTGAATGTGCAACCCACCCTCGACATCCTTGACCAACCCGCTGGCCAGCAACAACGGCAGCAGACGCTTGTGCAACTGCGGTTCGACAAACTCCTTTACCGTGTCCAACGCCAGCTCGCCGTGACCCGGCAGTTCCGCCTTGGTGTACGACAGCCAGGCTTTCTTCAGCATCTGCAACACATCGCTGCCAGCGGTCAGCGCAAAGCGGCGGTGGGTTACCTGGCCCTGGAAGTCGAAGCTGTGCTGATACTCGTAGCCTTTCTCGTCACCCGCGCTGGCCACGCAGCGCGTGCAGGTGCAAGGGCCATCACCAAAAGCCGCCTGCAGGTAGCTATTGAAGTCCACCACGGGTTTGAGCGACAGGCGCTTGTCCACTTCGAACAGGTCGCCGGTCATTTTTGCGTCGTTACTCAAGGTGCATTTCCTCGCAGGTCTACAGCTGGTTTTTCAAAGCGCGGCATCATACCAGCACGATCCGTACTCATCGCGGGGTTTTCAAGAAGCGTTGTGCATGATCAGGATCGGGCAGCAGGCAGCTGTCGTACCGGCCAAAAAGCCGATAGCGGTTACGTGCGATGCGGTCATAGGCCCAGTCACGAAGTACCCGTGGCAGTACCCGCAGCAACTGTAGCGGCCGCCAGGCCATGGGCAGCAGGGCGATGATCTGCAGGACTGCGTTGGAGCGGACCCAGTAGTGCTGGTCGCGAATCACCGCCAGGGTGTCGAATTGATCCAGGGGCAAGCCGGCCCAGGCGAGCAGTGCCTGGCCTTCGGGCGACTGGACGGCCGCCAGGCGAATACGCCGGTGGCGGTCATGGCGGATCAGGAACCTGACCCAGCCATTGCACAGTTTGCAGACCCCGTCGAACAGCACCACCGTCTCGCCCTGGCTGAGCAAGGGGGCGGGAGTGGGGCGGGTAAAGGCGCCGGGCATAAGGGTGGGTCCAATGAGGCTCTGGAGCCTCGGATCATACCGGCGAGCCCGCACTGATGATACACGGGCCGGAAAACGCGATGCTGTTCAGTTGGTAAGCACAAATAAAGTGTGGCGAGCGGGCTTGCCCGCGTTGGACTGCGCAGCAGTCCCATTTTTAGGGCCGCTACGCGACCCAGCGCGAGCAAGCCCGCTCGCCACAGGGATGCCGTTCGTGCATGACGTGCTCCTACACGGGGCTATGGCCCAAGCGGTCCTTGATCCAGTCATACAGGTTATTGCCCTCGCTCGACAGCTCGCTGGTGGCTCGGCGGCACAGGTAATACTGGCGACCGTCATCCACCTGCAGGTCAAACAATTGCACCAGCTCACCCGTAGCCACCAGTGGCGCCACCAACGGCGCGCGCAGCAGCGAGCAGCCCAGGCCGGTGCGGGTGGCGACCAGGGTCAACTGGCCGTCCTCCAGCAGCAGGCCGTTGTGTGTGTTGCTGTGACTGATCGCGGCGGCATCGAACCATTGGCCCCAGGTACCGCGCTCTTCGTCGTGCAGCAGGGGCAGTTCGCTGAGGGCCTGGGGGCTGTCGATAGGGCCGTGGCGCTGGAGGAATTCGCGGCTGCAGAACGGCGTGACCGCGCCGCTGATCAGGGGCTCGCTGTGATAACCCGGCCAGTGCCCGGTGCCGAAGCGGATCGACAGGTCGGCGGCATCGCTGGGGTAGCTGCGGTGGTTGGCGTAGGTGATGTTGATATCCAGCGCCGGGTTGGCGCTCAAAAACTGCGCCAGGCTCGGGATGAACAGGTTGGTCGCGAACATCGGGATCAGGCTGATGGTGACCTGGCGTGTCGCGCTTTTCTCGCGCACGTGTTCGGTGGCGCTGCGCAGTACCGCGAATGCCGAGCGAATCGCCCGGTAGTACTCGCGGCCTTCTTCGGTCAGGCCCAGGTTGCGGCCTTGGCGCATCGTCAGCGGCTGTTGCAGGAAGCTCTCGAGCAAGTGCAACTGATGGCTGACAGCCGAGGGCGACACCCCCAACTCGCGGGCGGCGGCATTGACACCACCGTGGCGGGCAAAGGCCTCGAAAGTACGCACGGCCCGTAGAGGCGGATCGTTGGCTAACTGTTCTAAATTATTCATGTATTGAATTAAATACTAAGTAAAAAGATAAATAAAGCGCAAAAAGATCCCGTGTATAGGGGGTTTTGTAGTTGGTATAACCATATTCCCTTCAGATATTTGATAAAAACAGAATAAATAACTAGTGTTCCGCGCTCGGGCTTTTTAGTCGGTGCGCCTTGGCCACGACGTTTTTTGTAAAGGGAGTTGATGGTTCTCATGGATGCGTTTATCCAGCAACTGCTTAACGGCTTGCTGTCGGGCAGTCTCTACGCGCTGGTCGCCTTGGGTTACACCATGGTCTACGGCATTTTGCGCATCATCAACTTTGCCCATGGCGATGTGTTGATGATCGGCGCACTGGTGGGCCTGTCGGTGATCCGCGTGCTGCAGGCAGCCTGGCCGGATATGCCGCCGGTGCTGTTGCTGCTGACGGCGGCGATGATCGCCATGGCCTTTTGTGCGGTGCTGGCGGTGGTGATCGAGCGTGTTGCCTATCGGCGCTTGCGCAACGCGCCGCGCCTGGCACCGTTGATCAGTGGTATCGGCGTGTCGCTGTTGTTGCAGACCGTGGCGATGCTGGTCTGGACCCGTAACCCGCAGATGTTCCCGCAATTGCTGCCCCTGGAACCTATCGAAGTACTCGCTGGCGATGCCACCCACGCTGCCGTGACCAATGCCACCGCACTGACCACCATTGGCGTGGCGTTAAGCCTGATGCTCGGTTTGCTGCTGTTGGTAGAGCGCACGCGCTTTGGCCGGGCCATGCGCGCCGTGGCCGAGAACCCGCAAGTGGCGAGCCTGATGGGCATCAACCCGAACCGCATCATCGTCATGACCTTCGCCATCGGCGGCGCCCTGGCCGCGCTGGCGGGCATCATGATGGCCAGCAACTATGGCAGCGCGCATTTCTACATGGGCTTTTTGCCCGGGATCAAAGCGTTTACCGCGGCGGTGCTGGGCGGCATCGGCAACCTCAAGGGAGCGATGCTCGGCGGCCTGCTGCTGGGGCTGATCGAAGCCCTCGGCACCGGCTACCTGGGGGCTGCCACCAACGGTGTGTTCGGCAGCAACTACCAGGACGTGTTCGCGTTTATCGTGTTGATCGCGGTGCTGGTGTTGCGGCCCCAGGGGTTGTTGGGCGAACGATTGGCGACCCGCGCATGAGCCTGGCAACCGCTGTGAGCCCTTCGAGCAAACGCGCCAGCCTGGGGCTGCTGTTGTTCGCCCTGGCCCTGGTCTTGGCCCCCTGGATTGTCGGGCATGCCGGCGGCAATACCTGGGTGCGCACCCTGGACTTTGCCCTGCTGTACATCATGTTGGCCCTGGGCCTGAATATCGTGGTGGGCTATGCCGGTTTGCTGGACATGGGCTTTATCGCCTTCTACGCGGTGGGCGCCTACCTGGCGGCCTTGCTGTCATCGCCCCATCTGGTGCAACAGTTCCCGGCCTTGCTGGCGCTGCTGCCGGAGGGCATGCACACCTCGATCTGGCTGATCTTGCCGCTGGCCGCGCTGCTGGCGGCCGGGTTCGGCGTGATTCTCGGGGCGCCGACCCTGCGCCTGCGCGGCGACTACCTGGCCATCGTCACCCTGGGGTTTGGCGAAATCATCCGCATCCTGCTGCGCAACCTCGACCGCCCGGTGAACCTCACCAATGGCCCCAAGGGCATCGCCCAGGTCGACCCGGTGACGCTACTGGGGGTCAACCTGGGGCGTACCCAGGAACTGTTCGGCCTGCGCTTGCCCTCGGTCTACCTCTATTACTACCTGTTCGCCGCGCTGGTGGTGCTGATCCTGTTTGCCTGCATTCGCCTTGAGCGCTCGCGCATCGGCCGCGCCTGGATGGCGATCCGCGAGGATGAAGAGGCGGCCCAGGCCATGGGCCTCAATACCTTGCGCCTGAAGCTGCTGGCATTTGCCATCGGCGCGGCGTTCGGCGGTATCAGCGGGGCGCTGTTTGCCTCGTTCCAGGGCTTTGTTTCACCGGAATCCTTCACCCTCAACGAGTCCATCGCCGTGCTGGCCATGGTGGTGCTCGGCGGCATGGGGCATATCCCCGGGGTGATTCTGGGCTGCGTGTTGCTCGCAGCCCTGCCCGAAGCGTTACGCGCCAGCATGGGCCCCTTGCAGCAGGCGCTGTTTGGCCAGGTGCTGGTGGACCCGGAGATTATCCGCCAGCTGTTTTACGGCCTGGCGCTGATTCTGGCGATGCTGTATCGACCCGCCGGCCTCTGGCCGAGCCGCACAGGAGGTGCACCTTGAATCATCCGTTATTGCAGATCGAGAAGGTCAATAAACAGTTTGGCGGCGTGGCTGCGCTCGATGACGTGAGCCTGAGTATCGAGGCCGGGGAAATCTACGGCCTGATCGGGCCCAATGGCGCCGGCAAGACCACCTTCTTTAATGTGATGACGGGGCTGTACACCCCGGATTCCGGGCGCTTTCAACTCGACGGCCAGGAGTACCAGCCCACGGCGGTGCACCAGGTGGCCCGCGCCGGCATTGCGCGTACGTTCCAGAATATCCGCCTGTTCAACGCCATGAGCGCCTTGGAAAACGTCATGGTCGGGCGCCATGTGCGCACCCATAACGGCGTGTGGGCGGCCTTGAGCGGGCACTCGCGTGGGCGCGAGGAAGAGGCGCAGACCCGCGCCCACGCCCACCGCTTGCTGGCTTATGTCGGCCTCGCCGGGTTTGCCCACTACCGCGCCGACAGCCTGTCCTACGGCCATCAGCGGCGCCTGGAAATTGCCCGCGCCCTGGCCACCGAGCCGCGCCTGCTGGCCCTCGACGAGCCGGCTGCCGGGATGAATGCCAGCGAGAAAGTGCAACTGCGCAGCCTGCTGGAAAAGATCCGCGACGACGGCCACACCCTGCTGCTGATTGAGCATGACGTGAAGCTGGTGATGGGTGTGTGTGACCGCATCAGTGTGCTGGACTACGGCCGCGTGATCGCCGTGGGCGCACCTGCCGAAGTGCGCCGCCACCCACAAGTGATCCAGGCTTACCTGGGAGCCGGCGCCCATGTCTGAAGCGTTGTTGCAGATTGACGGCCTGAAGGTGCGCTACGGCGCCATCGAGGCGGTCAAGTCCCTGGACCTGCATATCAATGAAGGCGAACGGGTGACGCTGATCGGTGCCAATGGCGCCGGCAAAAGCTCCAGCCTCAAGGCCCTGACCGGGTTGCTGCCGGCCGCTGCGGGGCAGATCCGCTTTGCCGGGCGCTCGATCCTCAGCCTGGCGCCCCATGAGCGCCTGACCCTGGGCATCGCCATGGTGCCCGAAGGGCGCGGCATTTTTGCGCGCATGAGCGTGCTGGAAAACCTCCAGGCCGGGGCGTTCCTGCGCCGCGACCCGCACCAGGTGAACCTGGAAATCCGCCAGTTGTTCGAGCACTTCCCGCGCCTGGAAGAACGCTTGCAGCAATCGGCCGGCTTGCTCTCCGGGGGCGAGCAGCAGATGCTCGCCCTGGCCCGTGCGCTGCTGTCCAAGCCGCGGCTGCTGGTGCTCGACGAGCCATCCATGGGCCTGGCGCCGATCATGGTCGAAAAGCTGTTCCAGGTGATTGATGATGTCTGCCGCCAGGGCATGACCCTGCTGCTGGTGGAGCAGAATGCGCGCCTTGCGCTGCAAGTGACTGACCGCGCCTACGTGATGGACACCGGGCGCATCAGCCTCAGCGGTGCCAGCGCGCAATTGCTCGACCACCCCGAGGTGCGCAGTGCCTACCTCGGTGAATAACCCCATAACAAACGCCACCGGACGCCCGGCGTGTTTCGCCCACCCCACAGGCCATGAGGGCCTGATGAGAAACAGGAAAAACTGATGAACAAGACTGCCCCCTTCAAACGCGTACTGTTGTTGAGCCTGGCCCTGAGCGGTGTGGCCCAGGCCGACCAGACGGTCCTGATCGGTCTGGCCGGGCCCTTGACCGGCCCGTCGGCGCGGATCGGCAAAGACCTGGAAAACGGTGCGCAACTGGCCATTGACCAGGCCAACGCCAAGCATCCGAAAATCAACGGCGAAGCGGTCACGTACAAACTGGTTTCCGAAGACGACCAGTCCGACCCACGCACCGCCGTCACCGTGGCCCAGCGCCTGGTGGACGAAGGCGTAGTTGGCGTGGTCGGTCACTGGAACACCGGCACCAGCATCCCGGCCGCGCGGGTCTACCATGACGCCGGGATTGCCCAGGTCGCGCCAGTGGCCACCGGTCACGCCTATACCCAGCAAGGTTTCGACACCAGTTTCCGGATCATGGGCCATGACGATGACGGCGGCCAGGTCGCCGGCGACTACGCGCTCAAGACCCTCAAGGCGCAGCGTATCGCCGTGATCGACGACCGCACCGCATTCGGCCAGGGCCTGGCGGACCAGTTCGTCAGATCCATCGAGGCCGGTGGCGCCAAGGTGGTTGCCCGTGAATACGTGGACGACAAGACCATCGACTTCAGTGCGGTGCTGACCAATATCCGTGGGCAAAACCCCGACCTGATCTTCTTTGGCGGCGTCGACTCCCAGGCTGCACCGCTGGCCCGACGCATCAAGCAGTTGGGGATCAAGGCACCGTTGATGGGCGCGGGCGGCTTTGTCAGCCAGACCTTCCTGCAACTGGCGCAGAACGAAGGCGAGGGCGTAATCGCCCTGGAGCCGGGCCTGGCCGTGGCACAGATGCCGGGTGGCAAGGCCTTTGAAGACGCCTACAAGGCGCGTTTCAAGAGCAATATCGAGCTGCATGCGCCGTTTGCCTATGACGGTGTCGGCGTGCTGATCGCCGCCATCGAACAGGCCAACTCCACCGACCCGCAGAAGTACCTGCCGGTCCTGCGCGCCATCAGCTATCCGGGCGTCACCGGGACCCTCGCGTTCGATGCCCAGGGCAATCTACAGAACCCGTCGTTCACCGTTTACCAGGTCAAGGCCAATCAATGGCAGCCGGTAAGCGTGGCTGGCGGCAAAAAGTAACGCGCTGGATCTAAGCGTAGGAGCGTCCCAAGTGGGGGCTGTCTCACCCGGCGAGACAGCTCCTACATGTGGAGCACCAACATTGGATCTTCGTAGCCATTTGAATGAGGCATGCAATGAGCAAACTCGAAGGTGAACTGGGCATCCTGGCCCGCCGGCGCATCGAAGCCGAGATCATCAAGCCGATCTACGAAATCCTCGTGCGCGAGCAGGGCAAGGCCTTTGCCGCAGCGGTGATTGGCGAAGCGGTGGGCAACGCCGCGATCCAGGCCGGCAAGCATTTTGCCGCCCAGGAAGAGCAGGGCGCCGACCTCAAGAGCTTCGTTGAGCTGCAAGTGCTGTGGGAAAAGGACGACGCGCTGAAAGTCGAGATCATCGCCAGCGACGCCGAGCATTACGACTATGACGTCAAGCGCTGCCGCTATGCCGAGATGTACCACGAGATGGGCCTGGGCGAGATCGGCCACCTGTTGTCGTGCAACCGCGACGAGCTGTTTATCGTCGGCTACAACCCCAATATTGAATTGACGCGCACCCAGACCATCATGGGCGGCGCGCCAAGCTGTGACTTCCGCTACCACGCCAAGCCCCGGGAGCCGCGCTCGTGAGCGCCCTGGCCCGGGTCAACGGCGAGCGTCTGTGGGACTCGCTGATGGAAATGGCGCAGATCGGCGGCACGCCCAAGGGCGGCGTCTCGCGCCTGGCCCTGACCGACGAAGACCGGCGCGGCCGCGACCTGTTCGTGGCCTGGTGCACGGCGGCCGGGTGCAGCATCCGTGTGGACGCCATGGGCAATATCTTCGCCCGCCGCGCCGGCCGGCATGAGCACCTGGCCCCGGTGCTGACCGGCTCCCACGGTGACTCGCAACCGGCGGGCGGCAAGTTCGATGGCATCTACGGCGTACTCGCCGGCCTGGAAGTGCTGCGCACCTTGAACGACCTGGGCATCGAGACCGACCGGCCGATCGAGGTGGTCAACTGGACCAACGAAGAAGGCTCGCGTTTTGCCCCGGCGATGATTGCTTCGGGGGTGTATGCCGGGGTGTTCGACCTGGAGTACGGCTTGTCCCGCGAAGACAAGGCCGGTGTAAGCATCGGCCAGGCACTGCAACAGATCGGCTACGCCGGCCCGCACCCCGTGGGCGGCCAGGCGGTGCATGCGGCGTATGAACTGCATATCGAGCAAGGCCCGATCCTTGAGGCCCAGGACCTGACCATCGGTGTGGTCACCGGCGCCCAGGGCCAGCGTTGGTATGAAGTCGAGCTGAGCGGGCGCAGTGCCCATGCCGGCACCACGCCCATGGATCACCGCCTGGATGCACTGCTGGGCTTTGCCCGGGTGGTGGAGGCGGTCAACCAGATCGGCCTGGCCCAAGGCGCCGAAGGGCGGGCGACGGTGGGCATGGCCAATATCTTCCCCAACTCGCGCAACGTGGTGCCGGGGCGGGTGTTTTTCAGCGTCGAGTTCCGCCATCCCGATGAAGCGGTGCTGGCCGTGCAGGATCAGCAACTGCACGCAGCAGTGGCGCGCATCGCCGAGGGGATTGGCTTGCAGGCCAGCGTCAAGCAGATCTTCCAGTACGCACCGATTGCCTTCGACAAAGACTGCGTGGACGTGGTGCAGGTTGCGGCCGAGGCCTTGGGCTATAGCCATCGGCGCATGATTTCCGGAGCCGGGCATGATGCCTGCTACCTGAACCAGGTCGCGCCGACGGCGATGATTTTTGTGCCGTGTGTGGATGGCTTGAGCCATAACGAGGCGGAAGAGATCCACCCGCACTGGTCCACAGCGGGGGCGGATGTGTTGTTGCAGGCGATTCTGGCTTCGTCAGGCGAATAGGCTGAAGACCTGATCCCACATTCAACCTGTGGGGTCTTGCCCTTACTCCCGCACAAACAGCCTGCTCATCACCTGCAACAGTCGATCATCCGCGCCAGCGGCGCCAATCACCTGCAACCCCACCGGCATGCCCCTCACGTGCCCTACCGGCAGGCTGAGCGCGGGGAGGCCGGTGAGGTTCCAGGCACTGGTATAGCTGAGCACGGCGGCGCGTACATCAATGTCCTGTTCGCCCACCCGCACCTCGCGTGCATTTACCTCAGTCGCGGTAATCGGCACGCTGGGCGAAACCAGCAAGTCATAGTGTTCGAACAGGCGCGCCATCGCCGCTTTGTACTGCGCCTGGCTGGCCTGTGCGCGAATGTATTGCCAGCCTCTGACTTCCTCCGATACCTCAAGACGCTCGCGTACCTCCTGTTCAAACTTATGCGGCGCATCCCGCATGCGTTCGGCATGCACCTCGAAGGCCTCGGCACGTTGCAGTGTCAGCAGGGTGTCTTTCATGCCCGCCGCCAGGTGGTGCAGTTCGTCGGTCTCCTGCAGTGCGTCGCCAAACAGCTGCTGCGCCGCCCCATAGACCTGCTGATGCACATCGGCGTCGACCGGGCCGAAGCTGGGGCAAGTCATCCAGCCAACCCGCAGTGGCTGCGGGTGGGTTGCAGGCGTACCGGCGCGTCCGGCCAACACCTCGAACAACAGGCGCGCATCTTCGACATGGTTGGCGATGGGGCCTACGTGGTCGAGACTCGATGACAGCGGGAACACCCCGTCCACCGGCACGCAGGCAAACGAGGGCTTGAAGCCGACCGTGCCGCACAAGGCCGAAGGGATCCGGATCGAGCCGCCGGTGTCGGTACCCAGGGCCAGCGGCACCATGCCGCTGGCCACCGCCGCGGCACTGCCGGCGCTGGAGCCGCCAGTGATGCAACGGGCATCCCACGGGTTGCGTGCCGCACCTTGCAACGAGCGATCGCCGGTCGGGCCGTAGGCGAATTCGTGGGTCAGGGTCTTGCCGATAATCACCGCCCCGGCTTCGCGCACCCGGTGTACGCACAGGGCATCGCGGTCCGGCTGGAAACCCTCGAAATGCGCGGAGCCGTAAGTGGTGATGTAGTCAAACGTGTCGATGTTGTCTTTGACCGCGACCGGCATGCCGTGCAGTGGGCCCAGGTCCAGGCCTTGGGCCAACAGCGCGTCGGCCTTGCGCGCCTGGGCCAGGGCGACGCAGGCATCGACTTGAACGAACGCATTTAACCGCGGATTCAAGCGCTCGATGTTGTCCAGGGCGGCTTGCGTCAGCTCGACACTGGTCACGCTGCCAGCCCGCAGGCGCTCGGCCAGCGTGATGATCGACTGACCGCAAAAATATCCAGCGTGGGTAGGCTTCACCAGGCTCATATAAACAACTCCATCAAACAGCTGCAGGTACAGAGGGTGGGGCGACCTGGCGACCGCCTGGGCGCACCATCAGCATCGCGCTCATGCCCAGCGCCGTGGCCACTGCGGCGGCCACGAACATCGACGAATAGCCGTAATGAACGGTCAGGTAGCCCGTGAGCATCGGGGCGATAAACGAAGCGGTGTTGGCGATAAAGTGCGTCATGCCGCTGTAGGCGCCAACCCGATTGGACGGCGCAGTGTCGATCACCACGGCCCAGTAGACGGAGTTGGGCAGGGCGTTCAAGGCGTTGGCCAACGTCATCAAGGCAATCACGCCCCAGACGGTCTGGGCCTGGGACACCATGATGAAACACAGGGTTGTCAGCAGCAGGCAGGTCGCGGCCAGCCAACTGCGGGCGACTTTCAGGTTGCCGGTGCGGCGCAGCAGCCAGTCCGATATTTTGCCGCCCAGCAGCACGGTGAAGCAGGCGCCGGTCCACGGGATCATGCCCATGTACCACAGCGACGACAGGTTGTAGTGGAACTCATCCTGCAGGTACTTGGGGGTCCAGGTCAGCAGCAGGAACGTCACGTACACAAACGAGAAGTAACCGACGGCATTGAGCAGCAGGTCCTTGTTCTTGAAGAAGTGCCAGACCGGCGCGACGCTGGTGGTGGGGGTCGAGGCATTGGCGGCTTCGGCGCGCTCTCTACGCAGGAAGTCGAGTTCGGCCTTGGATACCCGCGGGTTTTCATCCGGAGTGTTGGTGAAACGGGTCATGAAATAGATCAGCAGCGCCAGACTGGCCACGCCCAGCACCACGAACATGCTGCGCCAGCTGCCGGTCAGGGTTTGCAGGCCCACGGCCACTGGTGCGGTGAGCAGTGCCCCCAAGGGGGTGCTGAGCAGGCCGACCGAAACCACAAAACCGCGCTCCTTGGGCGTGGCCCAATTGGCCACGCTCTTGTTGATTACCGAGTACGCCGGACCTTCGGCAAACCCGAACATCACGCGGATCGTGGCGAAACCGGCCATGGCCGAGCCGCCGAGGAACGCCAGCCCGAAGTCACCGGCAAAGGCCGTGGCAATTTCAAAGATCGACCACGTGGCGCCAGCGATCAGCCAGATGCGCTTGGCACCAAAACGGTCGGCCAGAATGCCACCGACCAATGCCCCCAGGATGTAGCCGTAGCCGAAGTAACCCAGCACGTTGCCCCAGTCGGCCTTGTCGAAACCGTACTCGGGCAGAATGCTCGCCGACGCATAGGCAATCGCGCCGCGGTCGATGTAGTTGAGCAGTGCCATCAGCATGATCAGGAAGAAAATCTGGTAGCGGAAAGACGGGATAGCGGGGCTGTTCATAGGGATCTGACTCTTCAAAATGATGGCAGAAGTCAAAAAGTCGGCCGCGTCCGGCGTATTTTTTATTGTTTGCCCAAACGTTTGGGTTGGCGAAATGTAAGGCTCGTAAAAATTTTAGTCAAACGTTTGGGTAAAAATTTACCTGCGGCTGCGACACGCCCGTTCGGGTAGAATCTGCGCGCTAAATATCAGACAGTTGGAAGCCTCTCCACCATGCCAAGCCCATCTCGCCCTGCCACCCTGAAATCCATGGCGACCGCACTGGGCGTGCATGTGTCCACGGTGTCCCGGGTACTCAATGGCGACCCGGCCGGGGTCGAGCGAGCGGCCTCGGCCGAAGTGGTGGCGCGCATTCGTGCATTGGCCAAAGAGCTGGATTACCGGCCGAACACCCAGGCATCGAGCCTGAAGTTGCGCAAAAGCCAGGAAATCTGTGTGCTCATGCCCAGGCTCACCGACCTGGTGATGGCGACCATTTATGACAGCATCGACAGTGCCGCCGAACAGGCCGGCTACCTCACCTTCGTTTCCAATACCGACGACCAGCAGCCACGCCAGATGGCGCGTGCCGAGCACGCCTTGCGCCGCTCGGTGGCCGGGCTGATCGTCGGTGACTCCCATGTGGGCGAAAGCCAGCCGCTGCTCGACCTGTTGACGCGCAAGCACATCCCCTACGTGTTGGTCAGCCGGCAGATTGCCGGGCATCTGGCGGCGTGCAGTGACGATGAGTTAGGCGGCTGGCTGGCGGCGGAGCACTTGTACCAATTGGGCTGTCGCGATGTGGCCATTCTGGCGGGTGAGCGGCACGCCTCGACCGGGGCGGATCGCACCCGTGGGTTTACCCGCTACTTTCGTGAGCAAGGCATCACGCTACGCCCGGAGTGGACGCTCAATGGTCCTTTTGACAGCCTGACCGGGCATCGCCAGGGCGAGTATCTGCTGGGCCTGAACCCACGGCCCCAGGCGTTTTTTGCGGTCAATGACTTCCTGGCCATCGGCCTGATGGGTGCCGCGCGTGACAAGGGCTTGATGCCGGGCAAGGACATTGCCGTAGTGGGCTTCAATGACATACCGCTGGCCAATGAACTGATGGTTCCCCTGACCAGCGTGCGCCTGCCCTTGGCAGAGATGGGCCGCCATGCGGTTGAACTGCTGCTCAAGCGCATCGAGGGCGAGGCTGTCGAGTCGATCAAGGTGGCGCCGCAGCTGCAGGTGCGGGCGAGTTCGTCTTTGTTGCGCTGACGTCAAAAATGTGGGAACGGGCTTGCCCGCGATTCAGCGGTGGTCCAGCCACTCTCTTTGATGACAGGTACACCGCCATCGCAGGCAAGCCAGCTCCCACATTTGATGGGTGGTGTGGCCAAAACGCTGTGCCCGGCCAAGATCCCCTGTGGGAGCGGGCTTGCTCGCGATAGCGGTGGTCCAGTCACTCTCATTGATGACAGGTACACCGCCATCGCAGGCAAGCCAGCTCCCACATTTGATGGGTGGTGTGGCACAAAACTCTGTGCCCGGCCAAGATCCCCTGTGGGAGCGGGCTTGCTCGCGAAGGTGGTGGTTCAGTCACTGAATTTATCGACTGACACACCGTCTTCGCGAGCAAGCCCGCTCCCACAGGGGGATTGTGGACGGTCAAAAGCCGCGGTATTCAATCAGCGAAAAAACTCCCCTGGCGTCGCATCAAACTGCTGGTGAAACGCTGCGATAAACGCCGAAACCGACTCATACCCACAGCCCAGCGCTACATCCGTCACTCGTTCCCCGCGTTCCAGGTCGGGCAGGGCGCTGAGCAGTCGCAGCCGTTGGCGCCAGGCGCGATAGGTCAGGCCGGTATCGCGCAAGAACAACCGGCTCAAGGTTTTCTCACTGACCCCCAACTTCTGGCTCCACTGCCCCAGGGTGGTTGCCTGTTCCGGGTGCAGGCTCAAGCTGCGATAGATCTGTCGCAGCCGGCTGTCCACAGGCAGGGGCAGCATCAGGTCAACCTGCGGCGCGGCGGCCAACTGGTCCAGCAGCACCAGGGCCAGGCGCCCGTCCGGGCCGTCTTCGGCATATTCCACCGGCAGTTCGCTGAAACGGCGGATCAACTCGCGCAGCAGGTCGCTTACCGCCAGGACCTGGCAACGTTCCACGGCCCAGGTCGTCACATTGCAGTCCAGGTACAGGCTGCGCATTTCGGTGTGGGGCGAGCTGAACACGCGGTGGGGCACCCCCGCCGGGATCCACACCGCGCGCTGCGGCGGGGCGACAAAGCGCCCGGCACTGGTGTGGATCTCCAGCACCCCGCAAATCGCATACGACAACTGCACCCACGGGTGGCTATGGCGGCGGGTCAGGGCGCGGTTGGGCAGGGATTCGGTGCGGCCATACACCGGGCGCGGCAGGCTGGCGAGCCCGGGGATGCTGCGGCGAACGGCCTTTTCATGTCCTTTTGGCGGCATTTACTGGCTCATTGGCGTTAGTCGGTAGGCAGCCGTTACGTTAGAGTCGCCACGACGCCCTGGCAACCCCTGGAAGAACAGCTAATGAAACGCCCCCGGTTTTTACCCGATAACTTCACCCTGATCCTGATTGCCACGGTGGTCCTCGCCTCTTTGTTGCCGGTCAGCGGCCAGGCCGCCGTGGCGTTTGGCTGGGTGACTAACCTGGCCATCGCGCTGCTGTTTTTCCTGCATGGCGCCAAGCTGTCGCGCCAGGCCATCGTCGCCGGTGCCGGGCACTGGCGTTTGCATCTGCTGGTGTTCAGCCTGACCTTCGTGCTGTTCCCGCTGCTGGGCCTGGCGCTCAAGCCGCTGTTGTCGCCAATGATCGGCAAAGACCTGTACATGGGCATGCTCTACTTATGCGCGCTACCGGCCACGGTGCAGTCCGCGATTGCCTTCACTTCCCTGGCGCGGGGCAATATCCCGGCGGCGATTTGCAGCGCGGCGGCGTCCAGCCTGTTCGGTATCTTCCTTACGCCGTTGCTGGTGGCCTTGTTGCTCAATGTGCATGGCGACGGCGGCTCCACGGTGGATGCGATTCTCAAGATCAGCGTGCAGTTGCTGCTGCCGTTTATTGCCGGGCAGATCGCCCGACGCTGGATCGGTGCGTGGGTCGGGCGCAATAAAAACTGGCTGAAATTCGTCGATCAGGGTTCGATCCTGCTGGTGGTCTACGGCGCCTTCAGCGAGGCGGTCAACGAAGGCATCTGGCACCAGATCCCCCTGTGGGAGCTGGGCGGCCTGGTGGTGGCCTGCTGCATCCTGCTGGCGCTGGTGCTGATGGCTTCCGCGCTCTTGGGCAAGGCGTTCGGTTTTAACCAGGAAGACCGCATCACCATCCTGTTCTGCGGCTCGAAAAAAAGCCTGGCCACCGGGGTGCCAATGGCCCAGGTGTTGTTTGCTGGCAGCACCATGGGCGTGCTGATCCTGCCGCTGATGCTGTTCCACCAGATCCAGTTGATGGTCTGCGCGGTACTGGCCCAGCGCTATGCCAAGCGCCCGGAGTCGATTCCCGAGATCATGGCGCAAGTCGATCCCTGAGCCATCGTGTTACTATTTTTCGGCGCCGCTCAAGGGCAGGCATCGGGCCGTCAGGATCGGCGCGCAACTGAGTAAAACGACCTGTCGATGAGTACTTCCACCACCACACCTCAAGCCAACTGGCAGCCGGTCATCGCCCTTGCGCTGGCGGCCTTTGTGTTCAACACCACTGAATTCGTCCCGGTCGGCCTGCTCAGTGCCATCGGCGCCAGCTTCGACATGCCGATCGCCCGGGTCGGCCTGATGCTCACCATCTATGCCTGGGTGGTGTCATTGACGTCGCTGCCGGTGATGTTGCTGACCCGCAACGTCGAGCGGCGCAAGTTGCTGATTGTGCTGTTCGGCATGTTTATCGCCAGCCATATCCTCTCCAGCGTGGCCAACAGTTTTGGCTTGTTGATGGTCAGTCGCATCGGCATTGCCTTGTCCCATGCGCTGTTCTGGTCGATCACCGCCTCCCTGGCGGTACGCCTGGCGCCGCCGGGCAAGCAGGTGCAGGCGCTGGGCTTGTTGGCCACGGGCACCTCACTGGCGATGGTCCTGGGCATTCCTTTGGGCCGCCTGCTGGGCGAGGCCATGGGCTGGCGCACCACCTTTATTGTGATCGCCGGATTCGCCGCTGTGCTGGTGTTCTGGCTGGCGCGCACCTTGCCGCTGTTGCCGAGCCAGAACTCCGGCTCGCTGCGCAGCCTGCCGATGCTGTTCAAGCGCCCGGCGCTGGTGGCCCTGTACGTGTTGACGGCCATGGTGGTCACGGCCCAGTTCACCGCCTATAGCTATATCGAACCCTTCGTCGAACGCGTCGCGGGCCTGGGGGGCAATGCGGTGACCCTGGTGCTGCTGGTGTTTGGCGGGGCGGGCATCATGGGGTCGTTACTGTTCAGCTTGCTGCACCGTTTCAACCCTTACCGCTTTTTGCTGGTGGCCGTGTCGGTGCTGGCGCTGTGCCTGGGGCTGTTGTTGCCGTTGAGTGGTGACGTTTCGTACCTGGTGGTGCTGAGCGTGTTCTGGGGCATGGCGATCATGGCTTTTGGCTTGGCGCTGCAGTCCAAGGTCCTGGTGCTGGCACCGGACGCGACCGATGTGGCGATGGCGATGTTTTCCGGGATCTACAACATCGGCATCGGCGGCGGCGCGCTGTTGGGCAGTTGGGTCGGCGGGCATTTCGGCTTTGCCTGGATCGGCGCGGCGGGGGGCTTGCTGGCGGTGGCGGCGCTGGGGTTGTACTGCCTGTCGATCTATCGGTTTGGGCAGGGTGGACCACGCGAATAAGGTGAGCGGCGTTCGCAGCAGCCAGCTCGCCAGCGATGGCGTCCACAGGAGCGCCATCGCTGTTTCAGTCCATCAGAACTGCGGCGTGTACTTCACACTGAACATCACATTGCGCGGATCACCGTAGAAGTTGTTGCCATTCAACTGGTTGTACCCTGAGGCGTAGTAGGTCTTGTCGAACAGGTTGTTGGCATTGACCGCCAAGCCCACCTCCGGCGTCATCTGATACGCCAGCCGCGCGTTCCAGACCGTGTAGCCCGCCACGTCATAGTTGTACTCATACCCCAGGGTATGGCTCTGGGTGGTAAAGCCCAACCCGGCGCTGACCTTGCTCCAGTCGCCACTGAACTGGTAGTCGCCCCACACCCGCAACATATGCTTGGGCGTCCACTGGCTGAATACCTTGCCCTTGTTATCCCGGTCCTCAAGGTACTTGGTGGTGTTGTAGGTATAGCCGGCAAACAGTTGCAGGCCGCTCAACACTTCACCGCTGATTTCAGCTTCCAGGCCCTGGCTGCGCACCTTGCCAGAGTTGGTGGCGCAGTAACTGTTGCCGCAGGCAGGGACTTCGCCCAGCGCGAAGTCGGTGATCGCACGGTTTTCCTGGTCGTAGCGGAACAGCGCCAGGGAGGTATTGACCCGCCCGTCCAGCAGTTCGCCCTTGAGCCCGACTTCGTAGTTGCTGCCAATCACCGGCTTGACCACCGCACCGCTGAGGTTGCGCTGGGTCTGTGGCTCGAACACGTCGGTGTAGCTGGCGTACACCGCCCACTCGCGGCTCAGGTCGTAGACGATCCCGGCGTAGGGCGTGACTTCGCCGGTTTCGTTGGTGGTGCTGGGGTCGTTGACGGTGGTGGCGTGGGTCACCGCCTTGATGCCCGATGAGGTATAGCTGTAGTCATACCAACTGACACGGGCGCCGAGTACCAGGGTCAACGGGTCGATGGGCTTGACGCGCCAACTGCCATACAGGCCTTTTTGGCGGATGTCGTATTTGCTCGGTGTTGCACTGCCGCCGGGGGTGTTCATCAGACCCTCGTAGCTGATTTCGGGGCGGTTGTTATCGATGTCGAAGATGTTGTCGGTGCTTCTGTTAAAGGTCCGGGCAATGATGTCGTTGGACGTGTATTTGGAATAGTTGCCGCCCAGCGTAATTTCCTGGGCCATGGACAGTGCTTCGAAACGCCCGGTGAGGTGGGTGTCCAGGCCGATCTTGGTGCCGTCGAAGTCGGTGTACCAATCGGCATAGGTCAACCCGGTGCCGTCGGCGTTGATGCCGTTGCCGGTACTCTGCACGCGCTGGTGGGTGGAGGTGTTTTCTTCGCTCATGCGCACCGCGCCGACCTTGAACTTCCAGTCGTCGTTGAAGCGGTGCTCCAGGTCGGCATACAGGGTGGTGACGTCGATCTGCGAGTGGTTCCAGCGCGAGCCGCTGAAGGTGGAGCGTGACAGGTCTATCGATTTTCCCGTGCTGTAGCGCGGCAGGCCCCGCAGCATCGGCCGGGACTCGGCATTGGTGCGGCTGACGGCCAGGCCCAGGGTGGTGTCTTCCTGCAGGTCGAAGTCCAGGGCGCCGTACAGCGAGTGGGTCTTGCTCCATTCGTAGTCGATGAACGAATCGCTCTGGTCTTCGTCAGCCACCATCCGCCCACGGATCGTGCCGCTCTGGTTCAGCGGGCCGCCGGCGTCCAGTTGCAGGCCGTAGTGGTCCCAACTGCCGGCCTTGGCGGTAAGGGCCACGGTGGGTGCCGTCTGCCCGCGCTTGCGTACCAGGTTGATTGCGCCACCGGGGCTGCCGGTGCCCTGCAGCAGGCCGGAGGCGCCGCGCAGTACTTCCAGGCGGTCGAAGAAAATCATGTCCTGGGTCGCCCAGTTGCCCAGGGCGTAGGTATTGCGCGGGATCGGCACGCCGTCGTACTGCCAGTCGTCGATCTGGAAGCCGCGGGAGGTGATGATCATGCCTTTGCCCACGCCTTGCACGCCCACCAGGCCGGTGGTGTGGTTGACGGCGTCCTTGAGGTCGACCAGGTCCTGGTCATCCATTTGCTTGCGGGTCATCACCGTGATCGACTGGGGGATTTCCTTGAGGGTGTGGGTGCCCTTGCCGATTGTCACCGCGCGTGCGGCGTAGGAACCGCTGCCTTCGGTGGTGGTGGGGTCGATGCTGTGCTCGACAATCGAGGTCACGCCCAATTGCAGCGCGCTGCCCGTGTCGGTGGCAGGCTCGACGCTGAAATTACCTTGCTCGGTGATGCGCAACTGCAAGCCGCTGCCCGACAACGCACGGTCCATGGCCTGTTCGGCCGGCATCTGGCCAATCACGGCATTGGCCTGCTTGCCCTGCACCAGCACCGGGTCCAGGGACACAATGCGCCCGCTCTGGCTGGCAATGGCGTTCAGCGTTTGCGCCAGCGGGCCGGCCGGCAGGTTGAAAGACAGGCTTTGCGCCTGCACCAGGGCAGGGCTCGCCAGGGTTGCCAGGGCAACGGCGACAGAAAGGGCGTGGGGCCAAGGGTTGAGCACAGCATTCTCCTGAAGGTGTGGACGTGTCAGGAGATAGGTGGGACGAAAAATGAAAACCGGACACAAATAAGAGTTATTTGCATAAAAAATGTTGCCCGGGTTATTTGGCGCGAATCAGGGTCAGCCAGGGGCTGTAGTGATCGACCCGGATCGGCAGGGTTTCGGCCAGGGCGCCGAAGGCGCGGTGCGGCTCGTTGAGGGGGAACACCCCCTGCACGCGCAAGTCGCGCACCTGAGGATCGACGCGCACAAAACCACGGCTGTACGGGCGCAGGGCGTTGACCACCTGTTCCAGGGAGTCGTCCAGCACACTCAGGTGCCCGGCGAGCCAGTCGGCCCGGAAGCCTTGGTTGCCGGCCAGCGGCTCGATCCGATCGGCCTGCAGCATTACGGCTTGGCCCTCCAGCACGGTGCGCTGCACGCCGTTGCGCAGGGTCGCCTGCACCGAGTGTTCCAGCACCACCAGCCGTGTAGCCTGCGGCTCCTGGCTCACCAGGAAGCGCGTGCCGAGGGCCTGGATGCTGCCCTGGGCAGTGCGCACACGCAGCGGCCGTTGCGCATCGGCCGCCACCTGAATCACCAGTTCGCCGTGGCGCAGGATGATCAGGCGCTGGTGTGGGTCGAATTGCACATCCACCGCGCTCTGCGCATTCAGGCTCAGGCGGCTGCCATCGGCCAGGGTGAATGTCTGGCGCTGGCCGCGCGCGGTGTGCAGGTCGGCCAACAGGTTCTCGCCCAGCGGGCTGCGCGCCGCCAGCCATAGGCCGCCGCCCAGCAGTCCCAGGCCGCCGATGGCGCGCAGCGTGTCACGCCGCGAACCATGGGGCTGCAACAGCACTTGTCGCGCTTCACCGGGCAGGCGTTTTTCGAGGGTGCGCAGGGTGTTCCACGAGCCGCCCAGGCGCTCCTGCAAACGGGCCCAGGCCTGGGCGTGAGCCGGGTCCAGGGCCAGCCAGGCATTGAAGCGTTCCTGCATCCGCGCATCCGTTTTGCCGGCGCGCAGGCGCACCATCCAGTCGATGGCCTGCTCGCTGACCGGGTCCAGGCGCGCCTTGCTCACGGGGCCAGCTCGGCCAGGTAGCACTGGCGCAGGGCCTGTTTCATGTAGCGGCTGACGGTGCGCTCGGACAACTGCAACTTGCGCGCAATCGCCACGTAGCTCATGCCGTCCAGCTGGCTATAAAGGAACGTGGCCTTGACGATCAGCGGCAAGCCGTCGAGGGCACGGTCAATCGCCACCAGGGCCTGGATCAGTTGCAATTGGTCTTCGGGGGAGGGCGCCAAGGCTTCGGGGGCAGCGGCCAGGCGCTCCAGGTAGGCGGTTTCCAGACGGCTGCGGCGGTAGCGATCAAAAATCAGCCGGCGTGCAATGGTCGAGAGATAGGCCCGGGGTTGCTCGATGCTGTCGGGGTCGACCCGGGCGGCGAGCATCTGGCAGAAGGTATCGGCGGCGGTGTCTTCGGCATCGGCATGGTTACGCACGCGATGCTGGATATGTTGCAGCAGCCAACGGTGATGGTCGTTGAAAAAGAAGCCCAGCTTGCGGATTGGAGGTGACTGCACGGGTCGACTTTCTCAGGGTGGTATTGTGAATCGTTCTCAATACTACCTTTTGTGCGAGGGGGGGTGCAACAACCGGTAATTGTAGGAGCGAGCTCGCTCCTACATAAAACGGCATTCCAGCTCTACAGGGCCGGTTGTGCGCAGCCATCCAGCGCCTGGTCGACCAGCAGCTGCACGCCTTCGAGCATCCGGCAAAGGCCCAGCGCCACGCTGCGGTGCGTACCGTCGACTTCAAAGGCCAGGTGCGTGGCGATCACGTTGATCGACGCCAGGTCTTGCGAGGCATTGATCAGCAGGGTTTCGGCGTCCAGGTCGGTGCGCACGGTAAATAATGCTGCTGACGCCGGGTCGCTGGGTTGAGCGGTTGGGGTGGGGGGCTCGGGGTGCAGATAGTGGTTGATCGCACGATCCGCCGCATCGCGCAGAAGACTGGCATCGTAGCTGGGTGGGGGGTTGGGGCTGTGTTTGATCATGGTGAAGCTCCTGGTAGGTGGAGCTGCCACCGTTCGCGGTCAAACGAGTAGGGTGGCAGCTGTACGCGGGTTGACCGACCGGAAACCAGTGATTCCGGCATACCCGAAGGTATCCCGCGCACAGCTGCCGCGACACGATACATCAGACATAAGAAAAACGCCTGAAATAGGTCTGGGGTGCTGTAGCGTACTGGTTTGGTCGGACGGTCAAATCCGGCCGCTGATTTGGCAGCGGCAACGGGAAGGTTAGTCAGCACCTTTCCGAGGGACAACCTGAAACGGATGTAGGAAGCATCTGGTGCGCCCGCGTTAAGGTGCGCAGATCCTGCAAACACCGATAAACCCTGTGGGAGGTGTCGAGCTTTAGCGAGGCTACGATAGCGGTTGGTCAACCAATATCAATGCCAGCAGTACCGCCGCCATCGCAGCCTCGCTGGGGCTCGACAGCTCCCACATTAATTTGGGCCAGATGGCATTGCGTGTTCGCTGTAGGACGCCAGCATTAAGGTGCGCAGATCCCACAAACACCGATAAACCCTGTGGGAGTTGTCGAGCTTTAGCGAGGCTACGATAGCGGTGGGTCAGCCAATATCAATGCCAGCAATACTGCCGCCATCGCAGCCTCGCTGGGGCTCGACAGCTCCCACATTAATTTGGGCCAGATGGCATTGCGTGTTCGCTGTAGGACGCCCGCGTTAAGGTGCGCAGATCCTGCAAACACCGATAAACCCTGTGGGAGTTGTCGAGCTTTAGCGAGGCTACGATAGCGGTGGGTCAGCCAGCATCAATGCCAGCAGTACCGCCGCCATCGCAGCCTCGCTGGGGCTCGACAGCTCCCACATTAATTTGGGCCAGATGGCATTGCGTGTTCGCTGTAGGACGCCCGCGTTAAGGTGCGCAGATCCTGCAAACACCGATAAACCCTGTGGGAGTTGTCGAGCTTTAGCGAGGCTACGATAGCGGTGTGTCAGCCAATATCAATGCCAGCAGTACCGCCGCCATCGCAGCCTCGCTGGGGCTCGACAGCTCCCACATTAATTTGGGGCAGATGGCATAGCGTGTTCACTGTAGGACGCCAGCATTAAGGTGTGCAGATCCCACAAACACCGATAAACCCTGTGGGAGTTGTCGAGCTTTAGCGAGGCTACGATAGCGGTGGGTCAGCCAATATCAATGCCAGCAGTACCGCCGCCATCGCAGCCTCGCTGGGGCTCGACAGCTCCCACATTAATTTGGGCCAGCTGGCATTGCGTGTTCGCTGTAGGACGCCCGCGTTAAGGTGCGCAGATCCCACAAACACCAATAAACCCTGTGGGAGTTGTCGAGCTTTAGCGAGGCTACGATAGCGGTAGGTCAGCCAGCATCAATGCCAGCAATACTGCCGCCATCGCAGCCTCGCTGGGGCTCGACAGCTCCCACATTAATTTGGGCCAGCTGGCATAACGTGTTCGCTGTAGGACGCCAGCATTAAGGTGCGCAGATCCCGCAAACACCGATAAACCCTGTGGGAGCTGGCTTGCCTGCGATAGCTTAGGCACTGGCAACATTGATATCCGCCCATGCAACGATCCGGGCAATGTTTTTGATCGCTCCCACAGGACGTGGGAGCGATCCGTCAATCAAGACGCTATCAGGCGATAGCATCCCAGGCGCGGTCGCCTTTTTCGTCCTTGATACGGGTCGGCAGGCCCATCACGTCCAGTGCCTTGAGGAACGGCTCGGCTGGCAGTTCTTCAACGTTGGCCATGCGTTGCACGTCCCACTCGCCACGGGCCACCAGCAGCGCAGCGGCTACCGGTGGTACGCCGGCGGTGTAGGAGATGCCCTGGCTTTCGGTTTCGGCAAAGGCGTCTTCGTGGTCGGCCACGTTGTAGATGAACAGCTCGCGTGGCTCGCCATCCTTGGTGCCCTTGACCAGGTCGCCGATGCAGGTCTTGCCGGTGTAGCCCGGTGCCAGCGAGGACGGGTCAGGCAGCACGGCCTTGACCAGTTTCAAAGGCACCACTTCCAGGCCTTCGGCGGTGGTGACCGGTTTCTCGGAGAGCAGGCCGAGGTTGTTCAGTACGGTGAACACATTGATGTAGTGTTCGCCGAAGCTCATCCAGAACCGCACGTTGGGCACGTCGAGGTTTTTCGACAACGAGTGCACTTCATCGTGGCCGGTCAGGTACAGGTTCTGTGAACCCACTACCGGCAGGTCGTCGGTACGTTTTACTTCGAACATGGTGTTGCTGGTCCACTGGCTGTTCTGCCAGCTCCACACCTGCCCGGTGAATTCGCGGAAGTTGATTTCCGGGTCGAAATTGGTGGCGAAATATTTGCCGTGGCTGCCGGCATTGACGTCGAGAATGTCGATCGAATCAATGCGGTCAAAATGCTGTTGTTGCGCCAGCGCCGCATAGGCGTTGACCACACCTGGGTCAAAACCCACACCGAGGATCGCAGTGATGTTTTTCTGCTTGCATTCCTCCAGGTGGTTCCACTCGTAGTTGCCGTACCACGGCGGGGTCTCGCAGACCTTGCCCGGCTCTTCGTGGATGGCGGTGTCGAGGTAAGCCACGCCGGTATCGATGCAGGCACGCAGTACCGACATGTTGAGGAAGGCGGAGCCGACGTTGATGACGATCTGCGATTCGGTTTCGCGGATCAGTGCCTTGGTCGCTTCCACGTCCAGGGCGTTCAGGGCAAAGGCCTGGATCTGGGCGGGTACCTTGAGGCTACCCTTGGCCTTGACGCTGTCGATGATGGCCTGGCATTTGGAGATGTTGCGCGACGCGATAGCAATACGACCGAGTTCGTCGTTGTGCTGCGCGCACTTGTGGGCCACCACCTTGGCGACACCTCCTGCACCAATGATAAGAACGTTCTTTTTCAATTGCTTTATCTCTCCTTTATCTGTCCGCTTTACGAAAGGCTGGACAGGTAGTCGTCGTAACCAAATTCACGAACCACTTCGACTGTACCGTCGAGTTGTTTCACTACGATGGACGGCATTTTCAGGCCGTTGAACCAGTTTTTCTTGACCATGGTGTAGCCTGCCGTGTCGATGAACGACAGTCGATCGCCGATGGCCAGCGGCTGATCAAATTGATATTCGCCGAAGATATCCCCGGCCAGGCACGACTTGCCGCACACCATGTAGGTGTGTTCGCCATCGCTTGGCGCCAGTTTGGCATTGAGGCGATAGATCAGCAGGTCCAGCAGGTGGGCTTCGATGGAGCTGTCGACCACGGCGAGGTTTTTGCCGTTGTACAGAGTGTCGAGCACGGTCACTTCCAGGGAGGCGCTGTTGGTGATCGCCGCTTCGCCGGGTTCCAGGTACACCTGCACGTCGTACTTCTGCGAGAACGCCTTGAGGCGCTGGCAGAACGCGTCGATGGCATAGCCTTCGCCGGTAAAGTGGATGCCGCCGCCGAGGCTGACCCAGTTGACCTTGTGCAGCAGTGCGCCGAAACGTTCTTCGATGGTGTTCAGCATCTGGTCGAACAGGTTGAAGTCACCGTTCTCGCAGTTGTTGTGGAACATGAAGCCGGAGATCTGCTCGATCACGCCTTCGATCTTCACCGGATCCCACTCGCCCAGACGGCTGAAGGGGCGCGCCGGGTCGGCCAGCAGGTAGTCGGAGCTGCTCACTTGCGGGTTGACGCGCAGGCCGCGGGTCTTGCCCTCGCTGCGCTCGGCAAAGCGTTGCAGCTGGCTGATGGAGTTGAAGATGATCTTGTCGCAGTTGTCGAGCATCTCCTCGATCTCATCGTCGGCCCAGGCCACGCTATAGGCGTGGGCTTCACCTTCGAACTTCTGGCGACCGAGCTTGAGCTCGTACAGCGAAGAGGACGTGGTGCCGTCCATGTATTCCTGCATCAGGTCGAACACCGACCAGGTGGCAAAGCACTTGAGCGCCAGCAGCGCCTTGGCGCCGGACTGCTCGCGCACGTAGGCGATCTTCTGCATGTTGACCAGAAGCTTCTGTTTGTCGATGAGGTAATACGGGGTTTTGATCATTTTTCAGAGCCTGCGGCGGAGCCTGCCAAAAAAGGACAGGCATTGTGCCCGCACTTGCTCAGGATCGAAAGGTTAGTCAGCGGAATTTGCAGGCTTGGGCCTACAGGCCACTCAGGTATTGGTCAGCAAATGGGTGCATAACCGTGTGGCCAGGCGGTGAGGCAGTGGTTTAGTCGCCAGGCGCACGCTTGATCGTCACGCGTAAACCCTTGTCATGGCCCCAGTGGAACCTATAGCGCCGAATTACGACGTAATGGGAAATACATCGCTGCTGGAGCTACGACTTTGACTGTCCAACTGAACGCTCACTCATCTGTCTATCCACCGGACTACCTGCCCAACGAGAACGCCGATCAAACTGCCAAGGGGGAGGTTGCTGCGTCTTCCAGGCAAAAGCGTGGGGTGGCGTCAGCTTCGGCGTTATGGCCACAACACTCAGTCATAAGAATTTCCCTGATGGGCATGAGTAAAGCGCAAGAAGAATTTACCAAAGCCAACATCAATAAATGGGCGCCTCACGTCAATCTGCACTTTGAGTTCACTGACGCCGCCGACGGGGATATCCGGATTGCCGCAGACAACGATATTTCCGGTGGGCATTCGTACTTGGGTACCCGCTCGCTCTATGTACCGCCCGACAAACCTACAATGGTCATCGGCCTCAAGGGTGGGCCGAATGCTTATAACGCCGGTACGATCCAGCATGAGTTCGGTCATGTTTTGGGGTTGCAACATGAACATCAGCACGAAAACAATGATTTGGATATCAATTGGTCCGAAGTCAAGAAAACCTACATGGATAAAGGTGGGGAGAAAGAACTAAAAGCGAATTTTGGGCCGTTGGTTTCCGATGTTGTGTCATCTGACTATGATCGTAAATCCATCATGCATTATGGTTTCAATTCATCCTGGCTCAACAGTGGAGATGCTATTGGGGACAACAATGAGCTCTCCGAGGGTGATATCCACTTTGTCCGCTCGCTCTATCCACCCGAGGTCAAGAAAAAACCAGTTTCTGCCAGTTGGTGGGACTTCCGTCACGTTCAGCCGTCTCCATAAAAAGCCTGGGGTAGGCCGATCATGAGCGAGATTCGTGATCATCTACAGTAAAATGAGTTTGTCTCATTATGACCCGCTGCCGACAATAGCTCCCATACCAACACATTGGAGTTTTTGTCATGGCTGTCGCTCATTCCCTTGGATTTCCGCGCATTGGACGCGATCGTGAACTGAAAAAAGCGCAGGAAGCGTTTTGGAAGGGTGAGCTGGACGAAGCCGGTCTGCGCGCCGTCGGCCGTGAATTGCGGAAGACCCACTGGGACTTGCAGAAACAGGCCGGCATCGAGTTGCTGCCGGCTGGGGATTTTGCCTGGTACGACCAGGTGCTGACCCACTCGCTGATGTTTGGTGTGATCCCCGAGCGTTTCCGCCCGGCTGACGGGCATGCCACCCTCAATACCCTGTTTGCCATGGCCCGTGGCGTCAGCGACAGCTGCTGCGGCGGTGCCCACGCCCAGGAAATGACCAAGTGGTTCGACACCAACTACCACTACCTGGTGCCTGAATTCAGCGCGGACCAGCAGTTCCACCTGGGCTGGGACCAATTGTTCGAAGAAGTCCAGGAGGCCCGCGACCTGGGGCACACCGTCAAGCCGGTGGTGATCGGGCCGCTGACGTACCTGTGGCTGGGCAAGGCCAAGGGCGGTGACTTCGACAAGCTCGACCTGCTCGACCGCCTGCTGCCGCTGTACGGGCAGATCTTCCAGCGCCTGGCGGACCTGGGCGTGGAATGGGTGCAGATCGACGAGCCGATCCTGGTGCTGGATCTGCCCCAGGACTGGAAAAACGCGTTTGAACGCGCCTACAACCTGATCCAGCGTGACCCGCTGAAAAAACTGGTCGCCACTTACTTTGGCGGGCTCGAAGAAAACCTCGGCCTGGCGGCCAACTTGCCGGTCGATGGCCTGCACATTGACCTGGTGCGTGCACCTGACCAGTACCCGACGATTCTCGACCGTCTGCCGGCCTATAAGGTGCTGTCCTTGGGGGTGGTCAACGGGCGGAACGTCTGGCGCTGCGACCTGGAAAATGCCCTGGCTACCTTGCAGCACGCCCATGAACGCCTGGGTGATCGCCTGTGGGTTGCGCCGTCCTGTTCGCTGCTGCACAGCCCGGTGGATCTGGGGCGTGAAGACAAGCTCGACGCCGAGCTGAAAAGCTGGCTGGCCTTCGCCGTACAAAAGTGTGAAGAAGTCGCCGTGCTGACCCAGGCCATCAACCAGCCCGAAGCGCCGAACGTGCTTGCTGCCTTGGCCCAAAGCCGCGCCGTGCAAGCGGCCCGCGGGGCCTCGCCGCGTATCCACAAACCGGCGGTACAAGCTCGCGTGGCGGCTATCACCGCCAAGGACAGCCAGCGCCAGTCGCGGTTTGCCCAGCGCATCGCCCAGCAGCGCGCCGGCCTTGACTTGCCGCTGTTCCCGACCACCACCATTGGTTCGTTCCCGCAGACCGCGTCGATCCGCCTGGCGCGCCAGTCGTTCAAGGCCGGCAAGTTAAGCGAGGCCGAATATGTCGAGGCGATGCACAGCGAGATCAAGCACGCCGTTGAAGTGCAGGAAAACCTTGGCCTGGACGTGCTGGTGCACGGTGAAGCCGAACGTAACGACATGGTCGAGTACTTTGCCGAACAGCTGGACGGCTATGTATTTACCCGCTTTGGCTGGGTGCAGAGCTACGGCTCCCGCTGCGTGAAACCGGCGGTAATCTTCGGCGACCTGAGCCGCCCGAAAGCCATGACCGTGGAGTGGATCCGCTACGCCCAAGGCCTGACCAACAAGGTCATGAAGGGCATGCTGACCGGCCCGGTGACCATGCTGATGTGGTCATTCCCCCGCGAAGACGTGAGCCGCGAAGTGCAGGCCCGGCAACTGGCGCTGGCGATCCGTGACGAAGTGGTGGACCTGGAAGCGGCGGGCATCAAGATCGTACAGATTGATGAAGCGGCGTTCCGTGAAGGCCTGCCCCTGCGCCGGGCCCAGTGGCAGCACTACCTGGACTGGGCCACCGAAGTGTTCCGCCTGTGCGCCTCGGGTGTGCGTGACGCAACACAGATCCATACCCATATGTGCTACAGCGAATTCAACGATGTGATCGAGTCCATCGCGGCGATGGATGCCGACGTGATCACCATCGAGACTTCCCGTTCGGACATGGAACTGCTGGACGCGTTCGAAGCCTTCGCTTACCCGAACGACATTGGCCCGGGGGTCTACGACATCCACTCACCCCGGGTGCCCGACGCCTCGGAAATGGCCAACCTGCTGCGCAAAGCCGCCCAGCGCATCCCGGCCGAGCGCCTATGGGTCAACCCCGACTGCGGCCTGAAGACCCGCGCCTGGCCGGAGACGGAAGCGGCGTTGATTCACATGGTTACAGCTGCCCGGCAATTGCGCGCTGAATGGGCGTAGCTGCGGCTGACACAAATCCCATTGTGGGAGCGGGCTTGCCCGCGATAGCGGCAGTCCAGTGACTACTTCTGGCAACTGACCCACCGCCATCGCAGGCAAGCCAGCTCCCACATTTGATTTGCGGCGGCACCAAAACTCTCTGCCACGCGCTGCCCCCCCTGTGGGAGCTGGCTTGCCCGTGATAGCGGCAGCCCAGTCACCACTTCTGGCAACTGACCCACCGCCATCGCAGGCAAGCCAGCTCCCACATTTGAATTGTGGCGGTACCCAAATTCTCTACCACACGCAGACCCCCTGTGGGAGCGGGCTTGCCCGCGATAGCGGCAGTCCAGTCACTACTTCTGACAACTGACCCACCGCCATCCCAGGCAAGCCAGTTCCCACATGTGGATCTTTGTGCTCAGAGGTATTTGAGCCACGCTATATCCCGCCGTCGGGCCTTCAGCAGGGCAAACCAGCGCACGGGCAGGTACAACGCCAGCGGCAGTAACAACGCCACCAGCCACACCGCCCCCACGCTGTCGAACCCAAAGTGCGTCCCCTGATTCAGGCCAAACAGCGCCACACCCATCACGTACAACACCTTCAGCACATACAGGTGCAGCAAGTAGAAGAACATCGGCGCCGCGCCGAACACCGCCAGTATGTCGATCCAGCGCCGCTGCCCGGCGCGTTCAAAGGCCAGCAGCAACAGCAGCCCCACGCCCAGGGTCAGCGCCAGGAACAGCAATGACGGCGGATACTTGGTGATGTTGAAGAAGCTCATCCAGGTCTGCACCGGGCTGTCATGGCTGTGCCACGGTGCCTCACCGTAACCATTGATCGTGCGCAACACCCCAAAGCCCACCAGCGCGCAAATGCCCGCCAGCAACAGATACCGCTGACGCCGCGCCGCCGGCATCGCCCCGGAAAACCACGGGCCGAGGCTGTAACCCAGGGCAATCACCCCGATCCACGGCAACACCGGGTAGGTCGTGCGCAGGCGCAGGGTGTCGCTCACCTCGATCCAGCTGCGCTCATGCAGGATCGTCCAGGGAATATGCCACGCCGACCCCGCTGCGAAATGCACGCCATCAAGCAGGTTATGCCCGCCAATGATCACCAGCGCCAGGCCGATCAGCAGCGGGCGGGGCAGCCACACCAGCGCGGCGAGGGCGATCATGCTCACGCCGATGGCCCAGATCACCTGCATATAGATCACGCTGGGGGGCAGTTGGAAGGTCCAGGCGAAGTTCACCAGGGTAAATTCCAGCACCACCAGGAACAGCCCGCGCTTGAACAGAAACGCCGCAACATCGCCACGGCCTTGGTACTTTTCGCCGTACAGATACGCCGACAAGCCGGTCAGCAACACAAACACCGGCGCACACAAGTGGGCCAGGGTGCGGCTGATAAACAGCGCCGGCTCCGTGCTGTCGATGCTCATCGGGTCGCTGACCTGGCGGTGCAGCAGGAACGTCTCACGCACGTGGTCGAGCAACATGAACAGGATCACCAGGCCACGCAGGGCGTCGATGGAGAGCAGGCGTTGGCGTAAACGGGCAGCGGGAACAGCGTCGGTCATGGTGCAGGGTCGCCGGCGGGAATGTAGGGGCGGTTATCTTATAACATTGGTCGGCAGCTGTGGATTTCTCAGTCGGAATCGGGCCCTGCAGGTGCTAGGGTAGGGCGCAGACTTTGACCACCCTGGAGTGACTTATGAGCGTCCTCGTTGATATCAAGGCTGTCGTGCAATTCTGGACGGCGGCGGGCCCATCACGCTGGTTCAAGAAAGATCCACAGTTCGATGCCGAGTTCAGCGCACGCTTCCACGAGGCGCACTTCCAGGCAGCCAGGGGCGAACTGGAACACTGGATGGACGAGCCCGAAGGCGCGCTGGCGCTGCTGATCCTGCTCGATCAATACCCGCGCAACACCTTCCGGGGTACTGCCCATATGTTCGCGACCGATCCACTGGCCAGGGCTTATGCCGCACGTATGATCGACGCCGGGATGGATCGGCTGATTGATCCGGCATTGCGGGCGTTTTGCTATTTGCCTTTCGAACATTCCGAAAGCCCTGAGGATCAACAACGGTCTTTGGCCTTGAACAAGCAGCTCGACGCCAGTACCTATCACTGGGCCAAGGAACACGCCGAGATCATCGAGCGATTCGGTCGGTTTCCGCACCGCAACGCGGCGTTGGGCCGGGTGACGACTGAGCAGGAGCAGGCGTTCCTCACGGGCGGCGGATTTTCTGGCTAGTATTCCTCGCGGGAATGGGCCGATAAAAAAGCGACATTGTATTTATCGCTGCACATCTCGTAGCGTGGCTGCTCACCCAAGGAGATGCCACCGTGACTGACCTGCCGATGCGCTTGTATGTCGATGCCCTGTTCACCAGCCCGTATGCAATGTCGGTGTTTGTGACCCTGCGGGAAAAAGGCCTACCGTTCGAGGTGCGCCCCCTCGACCTTGACGCGCTGGAGCAGCAGTCTCCGGTGTTTACCGGGCTGTCCGTGACCCAGCGGGTGCCGACCCTGGAGCAGGCTGGGTTTGCCTTGTCAGAGTCGTCGGCGATTACCGAGTACCTGGAGGATGTGTTCCCGCAGGTGCCGGTGTATCCCAGGGAGCCGCGCCAACGTGCGCGGGCACGGCAGATTCAGGCATGGTTGCGCAGCGATCTGCTGGCGATCCGCCAGGAACGCTCCACACTGGTGGTGTTTTGCGGGGTCCAGTATGGCCCGTTATCAACCCAGGCCCAGGTGGCGGCCGACAAGCTGATTGCGGCGGCGCAGCAATGGTTGGCCGAGGGCGACGACTACCTGTTTGGCCAATGGTCGATTGCCGATGTGGACCTGGCCGTGATGCTCAACCGGCTGATCCTCAATGGCGATCCGGTGCCCGCGCGGTTGGTGGCATATGCCCAGCGTCAGTGGCAGCGGCCATCGGTACAGGCCTGGGTCAACCAGGCACGTCCGGCGTTGTAGCGCCCAGCGGCCATTCCTGCGCGACCCGGCGGTCGAGGTCTTCCCAGTCTTCCATGCCGAGCACCCGGGTGGTGTTCAGGCCGCGTATGTACCCGCGCAACTGCTGGGCGGCGGCGCTGGCCTGATCGGCATCGGCAGTCGGGTCCTGCAGGACGTTTTCGTACTCGATCAAATAGTCGGCAACGCGCTCGCGATACTCTGGCAGGACGGCGTTGCGGATGCGATCAAAGGTCTTCTGATGGGGTTTCATGGAGAGGTCCTTCTTATAGATTTTATTGTGTGCCGGTGTCGCAACCGTCAATTTGGCATGGCTTCGCGGCTGAAAGCCTCCACTGCGGACACCAGGCCCTTGGCGGCCAGCACCACCAGTTCAGCGCCTTTCTCAGGCGTTGCCAGGGCCGGGTCGGAACCCATCCGGCCATCCGGGTGGCGGGCGCGGAAATCCTGGGCCTCGCGGATCGGGCCGGAAGACGCGATCTGTGGTGAATAGTCGGCGGTCTTGATCAAGTCCGGATAAGCCCATTGGGTAATCGCAATCTCGGAAGGGGTGGCATGGGTGCCATGCCCCGTCGGGAACTGCGCGCGCGCCAGTTCGCCAACACCTTCCAGGTCCCACCAGTTGCACAGCTTCAAGGCAAAGCCGGCAGGGCGACGGGCGAAGCTGGCCTCGGCGTACAGTTCGGAAAAGGCGGCTTCGATGGTGGCGATATTGCCGCCGTGGCCGTTGAGAAACAGGATCTTCTCAAAACCGTGGGCCGCCAGGGAGCGGGTCCAGTCACCGATGGCGGCGATAAACGTCGACGGGCGCAGGGAGATGGTGCCGGGGAACCCAAGGTGATGCTGGGCCATGCCGATATTGAAGGTCGGGCCGACCAGGATATCGGCGTCTTTTTGCGCGTGATGGGCAATGATTTCCGGGCACATCCAATCGGTGCCCAACAGGCCGGTAGGGCCATGTTGTTCATTGGAACCGATAGGAATCACCACGGTGCGGCTACGGTCGAGAAATTGGCTTATCTCGATCCACGTTGACTGGTGCAAAAGCATTGGAGGTTCTCTCTCTGGTCAGGCTCGGCCTTCCAGATACTACCTCAACCGGCGCTGGCGATCTGGCGCGGCTTGCAATTGAGGTAGGGCGAGGATTTCAGCCAGCGCTGGTCGGGGTACCAGGAAAACATGAACTGGCCATCCTTGAGTTTGTCCACCACCTGGCGCGCCACCTGCGGACGCACGGCGGGGCAGCCCTGGCTGCGGCCGATGCGGCCTTCACGCTTGCTCCACAAGGGGCTGACGTAGTCGGCGGCGTGGATCACGATGGCACGGTCGCGGGCCTGGTCATTGAACCCCGGCTCCAGGCCGTCCATGCGCAGCGAGTAGCCATGGGTGCCCTGGTAGCTTTCCTGGGTGCGGAACAACCCGAGGCTGGATTGATGGCTGCCTTCGCTGTTGGAGAACTGGGTGGCGAAGTTTTCCCCGGATTTTTGCCCGTGGGCTACCAGGTCGCGTAGCACCAGCTTTTTTTGCCGCAGATCGAAAATCCACAGGCGACGGGCGGTCGAAGGTTGCGAGTAGTCGATCACGGCCAGGCGTTCAGAGCGTTCCTGGCCGTTATTGACAGCACATTGCATCGCGCTGAGGGCACTTTTAAGTACAGTGGGATTGAGTTCTGGAGCCGAGCGCGCCAGGCTGTTATACAAGGTATGAGGTTTGGCATTCTCTGCGAAGGCACCCGTACAGAACGCGCCCAGGGTGGCGGCGATCAGGCCGAGTCGGCAGTAAATATTCAGCATTTATCAAGCATCTCCGCCGTAGATTGGAGCTAAGCCATTGTTCAAAAAACACGCATGTTACTTGAGCCTTTGCTTGCTCGTAGCACCATTGGTCGCCATGGCCGATGAACTGCCGGTCGAGCCGCCAAACCCAGTACAGCTGGCACTTGGGCAGTTGTCGAGTGTTTGCCCCGATTTGGCGACCCAACTGGATACACCGGACGAGCTGCGGCTGCAGGCTTTTTACCAGCAACAAGGCAATGCTGCCCTGTGGTCGGTGGACGATCGCCGAACGGCCCTGCAGGGCCAGTTGCTGTTGCTGGCCGACGACGGCCTCGATCCGGCGCACTACCGGCTGCCCGACGTGGCAACCACCAGCAATGTGCTGTGTACCGACTTCGCAACCAGCCAGCACTACCTGCAAGCCCTGCATGACTTGCACTATGGCCGTTTGCAGCAGGCCCATTACGAGCCGCTGTGGCATTCCCAGCCGCCAACTGAGGATCCGGCCGTTGCGGTGCTGGCCCTGGCCAACGCGGGGCTTGCGGACATGCCGGCGGCGTTCGACCAGGCCCGGCCCGCAGCCGGTCTGTATCGTAGCCTGCGCGCGGCCTATGCCACCCAACGCCTGCAACCCTTGCCGCAGTGGGGTGTGATTGCCGACGGCCCATTGCTGCGTCCCGGCGGCGAAGACCCACGGGTGCCGGCCCTGGCCCGACGCCTGGTCAGTGGCGGCCAGTTGGCGAGCGTGCCCAAGGGCAATCAATACGGCAATGAGCTGGTGGCGGCGGTGAAGCGCTTCCAGGCCAGCCATTCGCTGCAAGCCGACGGGGTGATCGGCCCGGGCACGGTGGCCGAGCTTAACGTCAGCCCGGCGGTGCGCCGCGAGCAACTGCGGGTCAACCTCGAACGTTTTCGCTGGCTGGCCCAGGACCTGGAGCCGGACGGCATTCTGGTCAACGTCGCGGCGGCCCAGTTGAGTGTCTACCAGGGTGGTGTGCCCGTGTGGCAGACCCGCCTGCAGGTGGGCCGCGCCGAACGGCAGACGCCGCTGCTCAAGTCGCGCATCACACGCTTGACCCTCAACCCTACCTGGACCATCCCGCCGACCATCATGCGCGAGGACAAACTGCCGGCCATCCGCCTGAACCCGGAGTACCTGCGCCAACAGAACCTCAAAGTGCTCGACAGTGAAGGCCGCGCCCTGTCGCCCGAGCAGGTGGACTGGTCGCACCCCGGCAACATCCTCCTGCGCCAGGACGCCGGCCCGCGCAACCCGCTGGGCAAGATCGTCATGCGCTTCCCCAATCCATTCTCCGTGTACCTGCACGATACGCCCAGCCAACCGTTGTTCAGCAAGGGGCCACGGGCGTTCAGCTCGGGGTGTGTGCGGGTGGAGCAGCCGATGCTGCTGCGCGATCTGCTGGTGAACCCGGCAGAAAAAGCGCGGACCGAGGAATTGCTGGCGACCGGGCTGACCCATGAGTTCCGCCTGGCCACGCCGGTCCCGGTGTTGCTGGGGTACTGGACGGTGCAGGTGGATAGCCAGGGGGCGTTGCTGTACGCGCCGGATATCTATGGCCGCGATGGCGTGCTGTTGAAGGCCCTGGGCGCGGTCCTGTAGGTGCGCAGCGAGGCGCAATATGAGACCCGGTTGGCATCCTTGAAAAATTAACCATCAGGCATTTCTCAAACACTCAAGAAACCGACCAAGCTTGCCGACGTGATGGGTACATACCCAGGAGCGTTCAATATGAGCAGTCAACATTTGGCAGTCGGTATCAGCCTGTTTTTCGCGCTCGTCAGTGGCACTGCCCAGGCGGCGCCCGTGAGCCACGGCGTTATCCATTTCCGCGGCAGCATCGTCGAGGCAACATGCACTACGGGCGATGGGGCGGGGGCGACATTGGCCCTGAGTGGTTGCCCGCAGTTTGTACCCGCAAGCAACGTCAGCGCCCAGGGTGTCGAGCCGGTGCGTACCGTCAGTGCCTTGGACCACTCGGTGGTCAAGGTCAAGATGGTGACTGAAACGCGCGATGGTCGTTACTTCGATCGGCAATACAACTTGAGCGATGCGGCAGGCAAACCGTTGCGTTCAGGGGCTTACCTGGTGACGCTGAGTTATCCCTGACCCGACGACGTTGTCGCGATGTCGAAGGTCCGGCTCGCAGGGGCGTGTTGCCACGAACTTTTCGCGTCAGCCTGGAGATTCAACGCGGGTTGATCAGGTAAAGTCGGCGTCTTCAGGATGAAACGTCAGGTAACAAACGATGGGGCAGTTTATACGGCAATCGGTCTTGGGCCTGCTGGTCATGGTGTTCACCACGCTGGCCGTGGCGCAAACGGCGCCTCCGGCATTGGAGAATGTGCCGCTGAACCAGCGGGTGATCGACCTGACCCATACCCTGGATACCTCGACCCAGCAGCGTCTGACTGAGCAACTGGCAGACCTCGAACAACGCAAAGGCGCGCAAATCGCCGTGATGCTGCTGCCGACTACGGGCGACGCTGACCTCGAAACATTCACCACCCAACTGTTTCGCGCCTGGAAATTGGGGCGCAAGGGCATCGACGACGGTATTTTGCTGCTGGTGGTCAAGGACGACCGCACTGTGCGGATCGAAGTCGGTTACGGCCTGGAGGGGGTGGTCACGGACCTGTTGAGCCACCGGATTATCGAGGAGCAACTGAACCCGGCGTTTCGCCAGGGCGATTACGCTGGCGGTGTGCAGCGCGCCGTGGACGCCCTGACCGTGCTGGTCGAGGGTGGGGACTTGCCGGCCGTAGACCAGACCCGGGAAACAGTGGATGAAACTGCGGTGTTGCTGGCGCTGATTCTGGGGGTCGTCGGCGGGGTGCTGCTGGCCTCGGGCAAGCTGCATTGGCGCCGCGGCCTGATTGCCGGCCTGGTGCTGACCGTGTTGCTGACGGCACTGGCCGCGATCAATGGCAAGGCCTGGCCGATCTATGTGCTGGCGCTGCCGTTTTGTATGTCGATCAGCGCGGCCCTGTTCGGCGCGTTATGGCAGGCCAAGGCGGTGTTTTATTGCGTAGTGGGGCTGATGGCCTACAGCATCGGCCTGGGGTTGGTGGATCACTACCTGACTGAAGTGTCCTTTATGAACTGGCTGGCATGGCCGCTGGCCGCGCTGGTGGTGCTGGGCCTGTACCTGATCCTGTTCGCGGTGATGAAAGCCGCCTGGAAACACAGTCGGCTGGGTTTTTGCGTGCAATCGGTGATGGTGCTGGGGGTCTATGGCGCGGCGGGGTACATGCTGGAGATGGGGCTTGATGGCTGGTTGTTCGCCTGGCCCATCAGCTCGTTCGCGGCGTTGTTCATTTATGGTCAGGGCACGGGCGGGTCGAGCTCCGGTTCCAGCGACCGTTCAAGCTCCAGCTCCAGCTCAAGTTCAAGCTCCGGTGGCGGGTTTTCCGGTGGCGGCGGTTCCAGCGGCGGCGGTGGGGCCTCAGGGAGCTGGTGAGGCCCCGTGCCGGCTCAGAGCGTCATCACCATTTCATGCCAAGCCATCCCGCCGTGGTCTGACGCCGAGGGCTGCACATACTGGTAACCCATGCGTTTGTACAGCGGCACATGCTGCTCCTTGCACATCAAGTGGATGGTCTGTTTGCCCATCCCGCGCATGCGCTGCACAAAGGCTGTCATCAATTGCGTGGCGTAGCCCTTGCCCTGGTGCGCCGGGTCCACCACCACCGACATGATCACTACATTCGGCGCATCCGCTGAGTGCCCCACCAACTCCTTGAAGGCCTCATCCGACATCACCACATCATGGGCGCAACCGCCGTTGATAAAGCCCACTACCTGACCGTCCGCTTCCAGAATCAGGAAGCCTTGCGGGTACAGGGCGATACGCGTGGCGATCTTCTCCAGGGTCGCGGCTTCATCGCCCTCATAGGCGCTGATTTCGATCTCGTAGCAGCGGGCGGCGTCTGCCGGCGTGGCGTTGCGCAAGGTGAGGGCGGGCATGGGGATTCCTGGGCTGGGCGATTGAACGAGGGGCTGCATGATAGCGGGGTCGGTGCGCTGGCGAAAATCCCAGCGGCGGGCTTATTGCCGGTGCTTCTCCATCCTAATATCCCCGTCCGCCAATTGCTCCACCACCACCCAGCCCAGGCGCTGGTAAAACCCACTGGCCCGGCTCGCTTGGGCGGTTTCCAGCCAGATCTGTCGATGGTGCTGGAACAACAAGGCTTCGGCCTGCTCCATCAGTTTGCGGCCCAGCCCGCGGCCTTCGAATTCGGGGCGGATGAAGGCGGCAAATACACAGCCGTCGTCGATATCGGCCATGGCAAACCCGACCGCTACACCTTGCACCTCGGCGACCCAGACGCAGGGCGCTTGCTGCATGGCTTGTTGGATGGCATCGGGGGTGATGCCCATTTCTGCCAACTGCTCGTGGGACAGGTGGTTTTCCCTGACGCTGGTGCGAATGTCGAAGATGGCGTCGATATCTGCCGGGGTGGCGACTCTGATAGGGCTGCTCATGCAGTTCTCGCTGTTATCCATGAATTCAACGTCGTAGATCCCGCGTGCCGCCAGGGCGGTGAAGGGGCGGGTGAGCGGCCGTACATCACTCAGTTCCCAGGCGAGCCAGCCTTCCTCGAAATAGCTGGCGCAGGCCGCTGGCACGTCCTCGGGGGTGAACGCACGCACTGCTTTTACCCGTACGATGGCGACGGCCACGCCGGTTTCATCTTCATCGCCATCGGTATGCAGGAAGCGCCCGTTCTCGACAATCAGCAGGTCCTGGGACGGCTCCAGTTGTGGCTGCCAGCGGCGGATTTCCAGGGTTTTTTCGCCTGCGGCGATGCGGCTGCCGCTGGGGCGCACGATGGAGAGGGCTTTGATGGTGCTGCTCCTAAAGAGGGGTGTTGTACTTCACTGCCGCCGCTGCCCGCGATGGCACGTTCAGACTTCTCAACAACCCCGACACATGGATGCGTACGGTAAACGGCGAAATATCCAGGGCCTTGGCGATTTCCTTGTTGGTCTTGCCTTGGGCGATCAGTCGCAACACCTCCTGCTGGCGCGCGGTCAGGGTGTTGGTGTCCAGGGGCAACAGCCCCGAGGGGGCGAACTTGACCAGCACCTCGCCCTGGCGGATGGCGAGCAGGGCCTGGCCGATTTCTTCGGGGGCGATGTTCTTGCCGATAAAACCATCGGCGCCCAGCGCCATCACCTGTTCGATCAACCCCGGGTCATCGACCATCGACACCACGATCAGCGTGGTGCGCCGCAGTTGCTGGCGCAGCTCGCCCAACTGGCTGATACAGGTCAGGCCGGGGAAGCGCAAATCGAGGATCAGGGTGTCGACTTCGCTGCCGCTCTTGAGCAGGTGCAGCACTGTATCCAGGTCGCCGGCCTGCTCCACGCGGGCCTCGGGCAGCAGGCGTTGCACGGTGCGCAGCATGCCTTCGCGAAACATGGGATGGTCGTCGGCGATGATGATCCGGCATGTCATGGTGTGCTCCTCCCTGGGGCCAGGTTGTGTGGCGTGCTACTTTACCACTCTGCTCAGCGCCTGCCTGCTGGGGGCACAGTTTAGACGATGACCGTACAAGGACGTTGCCCATGAAGTTCGTGAAAGACGCCGAACTGGATCAAGCCAACCTGCGTATTGTGGTGGCCGTCTGCGCCATTGTGTACATCAGCCTGCTGGGCTTTTTGCCGGGGCAGTCGATGGACCGCTATGTGCCGGTGATTATCTACATCTGCCTGTTTCTGCTGGTCTCGGTTGTGCTGCGCCAGGTGATTGCACGCTGGCCCGGGCATTACCCGGCGCGACGGGTTTTCGGGATGATCCACGACTACACCGGCACCTCGTTCGGCCTGGTAGTCGGCGGCGAGGCGGCATTGCCGCTGTATGCGGTGATGGTCTGGGTCAACCTGGGCAATGGCATGCGCTATGGCTCGCGCTACCTGGCGATTGCCACGGGCCTGGCGTTGCTGGCGCTGCTGATTGTGTATCGGCTGACCCCGTTGTGGCAGGCGCAGCCCTTTATGGTGCTGATGCTGATGATTACCAGCACGGTGATCCCGGTCTACGCCCACCTGCTGCTGGAGCGCACGCGCAAGGCGTCTGAAGAGGCCACCGCCGCCAACCTGGAAAAGTCGCGCTTCCTCGCCCAGGCCAGCCATGATCTGCGCCAGCCCATCCACTCCATCGGCCTGTTTACGGCGTGCCTGCGTGAAGCGCGGTTGGGCGATGAGGAGCGGCGGCTGGTGGACAATATCGACCGTTCGCTGCTCAACGTCTCGCAGTTGTTCCGCTCCATTCTCGATCTCTACACCCTGGATAACGGCCGGCTGCTGCCCAAATACCAGGTGGTGCACCTGGGTGAGTGGCTGGCCGACCTGCTGCGGCAAAACGCCGAAGCCGCACGCTGGGCCGGCGTAGAACTGCGCCTGCGCCCCTGCGCCCACTGGGTGCGGGTGGATCCGGCGCTGTTGGCAACGATGGTGCAGAACGTGCTCTCCAATTGCTTCAAGTACGGCGGCCAGCGCCCGGTACTGATCGGCGTGCGCCAGCGCGACGGCGAGGTGCGGGTGGAGATTCACGACCAGGGCCGGGGGATTGCCGAGGAGCATCTGCCGCGGGTCTTCGAGGAGTTCTATCGCGTCCGCCACCTGCGCGACAAGGACGTCGAAGGGGTCGGCCTGGGCTTGTCCATCGTCAAGCGTCTGGGGCAGTTGATGGACATGGACGTGGTGCTGCGCTCCCGGGTGGGCCATGGCACGTCCGTCAGCCTGCGCGGGTTGCACCTGGCGACCGCGCCCCATCAACCCCCGGTGCGCGACGATGCACGCCAGGCGGGGCTGTTGACCGGCTTGAAAGTGTGCCTGGTGGAAGATGACCACAACGTGCTGCTGGCCACCCAGGCATTGCTGGAGCGTTGGGGCTGCCAGGTGCAGGCGGAGTCGAGCGGGCATAACCTGGTCAGCGATTGCGACATTATCGTCGCCGACTATGACCTGGGCAACCACGCCACCGGTATCGAGTGCATCGACCGGTTGCGCGCACAGCGTGGCGTGGCGGTGCCGGCGCTGATTCTGACCGGGCATGAGGTGGAGAAGATCCAGGCGGCGCTGCACGACCGGCAGATCGCCATTTTGTCCAAGCCAGTGCGCCCCGCTGAACTACGGGGCACCCTGCGCGACCTCAGCCAGGGGCCGGTTACTAGTTAAACGGCGTCAACCCGTTACCCCGGGCGCCCTTGGGTTGGCAGTAGGCGGCGGGTTTCATCATGCCAAAGCTGGCCACTGCAAACATCCCGCCGCTGGCACCGCTGGGCACGGAGCAGTTGTAGTCACCGGAGGCGGTGCTGGCGATGTAATAGGTGGTCATGGAGTCGCTGCGGACATTGGAGACGCGCTTGACCGGTTCGCCGAGGTTGGTTTCCGAGAGGGTCTTGAGGTGGTCTTCGGTGGGCTTGATATTGCTGCAACCGGCAACACCGAGCATCAGGGCGCCCAACAGGGCAAGGCGGGCGACAGGGGAGTGCAGTTTCATGGCATGTCTTCCTTGGGGTTGTTTTAGTGTTTTCAACGCACAACGATCCCTTGCACGGCGGGTTCGACGTGCTGGCGGGGAGCATTGGAGTACCAGGGAATATAGCGCCGGGGGCCTGCGGGGTCGATTAGCACAAGTGTGCTAATGGCACCTTGAGGTCACGGCAAACAGAGTGAATTCAGGGAGATTCGCATGCTGCAAATCAGACGCGCCACCGACGACGATGGCCCCATCGCCTTCGACATTCGCCGTCAGGCGATCCGCAGCCAATGCATCGGCGCCTACACCGCCGAACAGATGCTGACCTGGACCCGTGGCGCGGCCGAGGACGGCTATACCGCGCTAATGGCCAAGCCGTTTTACCTGGGCTGCGTCGATGGCGAGCCGGTCGCCACGGGCATGCTTGACCCGGCGCACCGGGAAGTGGGAGCGCTGTTTGTGCTGCCCGGTTCTATCGGACGCGGTTTTGGCCGGCAGATGCTTGAGCACCTGGAGCAAGTGGCGCTGGAGTTGGGGATTGAGGAGGTGGTGCTGGACGCGACGTTGAATGCCGCGCAGTTCTATCGCAGCCGTGGTTATGAAGGCTGCGAACAGTCCATCTATCATTCGCCTTCGGGGCTGGAGCTGGCGTGTATCCCGATGGTCAAGCGCCTGACTGTTTGAACGCCGCCCGCAGCCGCTCGATCACGCCCGGCACCGTGAGCCCGGCCGTCGCGGGTGGCGTCGGGTTCTCACCGAACTCGCGCCAGATAAACAGGGTGAGTTCGGCCCCATCTGTCGCCGCTTGCCCGTCGCTGCCAGTGCCGAAGTCTTGCAGCACCCGGTAGCGCTCATCCTCCCAGAACAGCGTTTCGACCCAGTCATAGACCGGGATCAAATGAAAATGCAGCGGGAAACCGGGCATATGCCCAAAGCGGCTGATGTATAGCCACTTGGGTTGGAGCTGTACTTCCATCACCCGCTGGGTTTTCGCCAGCAGGCCACCCATTTCCGCCAGGGCCGCGTCGGGCAGGTCAGCCAGCGAGCTGATTGGCGTCTTGGCCCCCAGCATCAAATAACCGGGCAGGGCCGAGGCCAGGTGATGGTTGAGCAGCCAGTGTTCGGTTTCGTGGAGGATATGGGACGGAGCAATGTGCATGGCCGGGCACCTGGGTCGGGCCGGCAGGATACCAAAGACAACCCCCTGTATCCCAGAAATGGGCGCGATCTGTGTCTTTCGACGGGCGGGTCTTGTGGGTACTGTCCTGCTCTTTGCTTTAACGCTGAGGCAATCATGGATCTACTGGCTACCCCTTTTGGCACCACCGACTGGTCGACCGTCGAACCAGAGTTGCACCCTGGCGAAACCGGCAGCGCCCTATGGCGCACCTGCCATTTCGGCACCACCCGCGTGCGCATGGTGGAATACAGCCCTGGCTACCTGGCTGACCACTGGTGTTGGCGCGGGCATGTGTTGTTGTGCCTGGAGGGGGAGTTGCAGACCGAACTGGAGGATGGCCGCCAGTTCACCCTGACGGCGGGGATGAGTTATCAGGTGGGCAATGACAGGGACGGGCACCGGTCGAGCACAGCCACCGGGGCCAGGCTGTTTATTGTGGATTGATTAGTCGTCCATCGGCTGAGATGGATCCATCGTGGGGTTTTCAGAGTTTGGTGTCTCGGCACAACTCCCGTATTTGATGGGCGGTGTGGCACAAAGCTCTGCGCTCGGCAAAGATCCCTGTGGGAGTTGGATTGCTCGCGGTGGCCATAGGTATCTTCTTCTGGGTATGTGTACATATCCGTTGCTGCGGTTACGGCCACTTAGGGTTCCGCCCTTACGGCGGCTCACTTTGGAAGAGCCCCAAAGTAAGCAAAGGGCTCTTGCCCCACCACTCGGTGCCTCGCCTAGGCTCGGCATGCCCGCAGTCAGGCATTGCTCCGTGGGCCCGCCGCGATCGGCCATCCATGGCCGTGTCGCGGCTACCCCGGCATCCATGCCGGGGTGCCCACTGCGCAATACCTGCCTGCGGCCATCGTGGTTTAACGGGGCGCCTAAGATCAA
>NZ_JAARMB010000027.1:0-58073 GCF_012985615.1 Pseudomonas sp. WS 5412 | reverse complement strand
CAAGCCCTGGTCATCATTGGCCGCAAGCTGGCGCGCATCGCCTTTTCGCTCATGAAAAACCTGAGCGAATACCAGTCAAAAGCGGTTTTGGGGGCTTCCCCAAAACCATAGAATCTCCCACATTTGTATCGGGGGGTTACTCAAAGCCAGGTACGGCGCAATTACCTGTGGGAGCGGGCTCGCCCGCGATGGCGATCTCAAGGGCGCCCGAGCCGGCCAGTGCCTCAATACAACGTGGCCTTGACCCGCTCCGGCATTTCCCGGTCGTAGGCCTCGGCATCAAACTGCCCATCATTCAAACGCTTGTGAAAAGCCCCCGCTGACGGCAGTGTCGAACGCTCCACATGCTTGTCCGGGTTCCAGCAATCGGAGCGCACAAAAGCTTTCGAGCAGTGGAAATACGCCGCCTCTACCTGCACCACAATCACCGACCGCGCCGGCTTGCCGTTGACCGCAAAGCTCTGCAGCAACTCAGGTTCGATGGATATCTGCGCCCGCCCGTTGACCCGCAACGTCTCACCGATCCCCGGAATGATGAACAGCAAGGCAATCCGCGGATCCACCAACAGGTTACGCAAGGTATCGAGGCGGTTATTGCCCGGCCGATCGGGGATCGCCAGCGTGCGCTCATCAATGATCCGCACAAACCCCGGCACATCGCCCCGAGGCGAGCCGTCGAGGCCATCGGCGCCTGAAGAACTGACAATCACCAGCGGCGAGGCTTTGACCATCGCCTGGTAATCCTCATTGAGAAACGCGATTTCCTTGCGCAGGGCACGCTCGTGGGGCAGGCCGTAGAGGGTTTCGAGTTGGTCCAGGGTGGTTAGCATGTGGGTCTCCTTGCCCAGGGAGCGCTGGCGATTATCCGCCAAAGCTGCGTTGGTAGCCCTGCGCTGATAGCCGGATGGCCTGAGCAACGTGGGGTGCTTGCCGACAATAATCGTCTTCACGTGCGAGCACCACTTCAAGGGTCTGCAGCAGAGCCCGGATGCGCTCCTCGGCGTTTTCTATGCTGCAGGTCTTGGCAAACTCAAGGATTCCCAAGCGTGACGCAAAGAATGAGCGGTTGCCGTCCAGGTCCAGAGCCAGGGCGTCTTCGGGAATATAGGCGGTGGTATTGGCGATGTCATAAGCGGGTGCAAGACGGGCGTCACGTTTGAGTGGATCGCTGTAGAGTAAGCCAAAATTTTTCAGATGGGCATCACCATTGCCGACGATACAGCTCAGCGCAACGCTATCGAACAACTGCTCCAGGGAGCTGCGTTCATGTTCGATTGCACAAAAGAGGCGAACAGCCTTGGCAATCATGTTGTAGCTCTTGCTGTATTTCTGCTCGGCGGACAGGCCCATCAATGTGGTCATGTCTTCAAAGCCCAGGGGGTTGAGTTTTTCGTCCCGATCAAAGCGGCGCATGATGAAAAGCTTGTGGTTCTGTGACAAGTAGAAGGGGGGCACGGGGATACCTGCCTCCCTTGCAATCGACATACACAGGTATTCGTTGATCGCCAGGCCTGGAAACTCGTCACGCCCGCTCTTGATGATCAGATCGTTGGTTTTCGATGTGAATTTCTGTTCCGGTATCAGCGGGATTTCGGGTACCAATACCTTAGGCTGTACCCCGGAAATGCCGGCGCGAAGGATGTAGCGATCGACCAGATGGGTAAACAAATCCTCGGCACCATCCCAGGCGAGGATTTCATCCAGACGCTCACCGTACGACACGGGGCTGTTGCGCTCAATCAGTTGGTTGACTTGCGCGGACGAGGTGAAAACGCGGCCGATAGGTGCGCTGCTGCCTGACAGGGCCAACAACAGCATCGGATCTACCTTGACGGTCTTCGCCAGACGGTTTTTCAGTTGCTCCAGTACATAACCTTCGGGCAGGTTCATTTGAAAGATCGGGTGCAGTTCATGCCGTCGATACTCCTCGGCCCGCACTGGCATCAGCAGGCTGATTGCACTCTGCTCCAGGGCATCATCAGCGTAGCGAAAGTGGTAGTGCTCAGTGCCGACGAACACGCTGCCACTTGCGCCTTCGGGCGTTCGGACCTGCAGTTTGTAGCTACTCATTGAACAAATCCTCCACTTCCTCCAGCGTTGGCATGGAGACGGGGACCAGTTTGACCTCACTGCCCAAGGCTGCAAAAACCCGTGCGTAGGCATTCATCGCCACCGACAAGCTGCCGTGCTCAATCTCGATCAGTTTTTGCCGCGTCGTACCGGCCAGCTTTGCCAGCTGTGCTTGGGTATGGCCACGGCTGAGGCGCATCGAGCGAACCTGGTTGCCGATTCTCTGGCTCAGAAGTGCAGGATCCATGTCGCGTTACCGTTACATTGGTATTTTAAAGTTATATATACGTTACATTTTAGGATTGTCAACGCTGATATCAACCGAGTGTCAGTGCCAACCGCCGCTCATAACCCACCCGCCCCTTATACGCCTCGCCCCGGTCTACCCAGCCCTGCTGCAAATACAAGCCCATTGCCGCCACATTGTCGCTGTCCACCGACAACTCCAACGCCGTGATCTGTGGCCAGGCCAGGCGGGCGGCAGCGGGCAGGGCTTGCAGGCAGGCTTTGCCCAAGCCCCGGCCCTGTTGGTGGCGATCGACTTGCAGGGCATGCAGTGTGGCGCTGTGTTCGTCGGCCCAATGGGGCAGGCAGGGCGGGCGCTTGAGCAGCAGGAAGGCCACGGGGATTTCGTCGGCCAGCAAGGCAAAGCCCTTGATGCCGGGGCTTGGGTTGACCAGCAGGCTGTTCAGCGCGCAGTCGATATCGCCGCTATAGGCCAGTTGCTCGACGTGGACTTCGAGGGTGGTGAGTTGCTGTTGCTGTACAGCGGTCAGCGTCTCATAGGGCGCGAGGCGGGTTTCCATCGAGCAGATATCCGAAGTCCTACAGGGAAGTCGCAAATTCTAGCGGCTTTGCCCTTGGCGAAATTATTTTTTGTAGGCTTGTCGATTGGCAGGCGGCCCATTCGACCAAGGGTGTCTTCTGTGATTTTCCACCCCGAGGAGTATCGCCATGAGCAACGCAATCAACACCCTGATCGAGCAATGGAAGCAAGCGGTGGTCGCCAAGGATGTCGAGCAGATTGTCAGCTTTTACGCCGACGATATCGTCGCGTTCGACGCCGTCAATGCCCTGCAGTTCAAAGGCAAGGCGGCCTACCGTGCCCATTGGCAGGCCTGCATGGAGTTTTGCCCGGGCCCCGGTGTTTTCGACTTTCATGAACTGCATATCGTCGCCGCCGATGACAGCGCCTTTGCCCACTGGCTCGCCCACTGCGGCGGCACCGGGCCCGATGGCGTGCTGAAAACCTGCTGGATGCGGGTCAGCGCCGGCTACCAGCGGATCAACGGCCAGTGGAAGGTGGTGCACGAGCATTGGTCCGCACCGTTCGATATGGAAACCGGCGCCGGTCTGTTCGACCTGGAACCGTGAGTACCGCGAACTATAGTCATTAGTCCGAAAAACGGAGAACGCCATGAAATACCTGTGCCTGGTCTACAGCGCCGAAGCTTTGCTGCACAGCCTGCCCGACAGCCCCAAGGACCCGGAATGCCACGCCTACGCCGAGGCGGTCCACGGCAGTGGCCGCATGCTTGCGGCCGAGGCCCTGCAGCCGGTGAGCACGGCCACCACCGTGCGCATGCGTAACGGCAAGTTGTCGATCACCGATGGACCGTTTGCCGAAACCAAGGAGCAGCTTGCCGGCTTCTACCTGATCGAAGCCAAGGACTTGAATGAGGCGCTGCAGGTGGCCGGCGGTATTCCGGCGGCGCGGGTCGGCAGCGTGGAAGTGCGCCCCGTGCGTGATTTGAATCTCTGACCCAACACTTATAAAACTCAGGAGGTTTATCCATGAACACTCAACCTGCTGCATTTGAACTGTCCATCAGCCGGGTGATCGACGCCCCGCCCAGCCGGGTGTTCCGCGCCTGGACCGAGCCTGCGCTCTTGCAACAATGGTGGGGCCCCCACGGCATGACCACGCCCGAGTGCGAAATGAACCTGTGGGTCGGTGGCCTGTTTCGCACCCTGATGCGCGCGCCGGACGGCAGTGAGTATCCGACCCAGGGCGTGTTCCTGGAGATCGACGCGCCGCGCCGCCTGGTGTTTACCGATGCGTTCCTGCCGGGCTGGATCCCCTCGGGCAAGCCGTTTATGAGCGCCGAAGTGACCTTCGAGGAGGTGGCTGGCAAGACCCGCTACACCGCCCGCGCCATGCATTGGAGCGAAGCCGATAAACAAGCCCACGAAGCCATGGGTTTTCATCAGGGCTGGGGCGAGAGCCTGGACCGGCTGGTGACCCTGGTGACCACGGGCATGCCCGATTGACCGTCAAGGCCCAAGTCGAGGCGGTCTACCGCAGTGAGTCGCGGCGCATCCTGGCGACGTTGATTCGCCTGCTGGGGGATTTCGACCTCGCCGAAGAAGCCCTGCACGAGGCGTTCTTCGTCGCGGTCGAACGCTGGCAGCAGGACGGTGTGCCCGACAATCCCCGAGCGTGGCTGGTGTCTGCCGGGCGTTTCAAGGCCATCGACCGCTTGCGTCGCCAGGCCCGTTTCACCCCTTTGTTGCAGGAGCAGGCCGATACGCTGGAGGCGGCTGACTGGAGTGCCGAAGACGTGGAAGACGACCGCCTGCGCCTGATCTTTACCTGCTGCCATCCGGCGCTGGCGGCGGATGCGCAAGTGCCGCTTACCCTGCGTGAGATTTGTGACCTCACCACCGAGGAAATTGCCCGGGCCTTCCTGGTCACGCCGGCCACCATCGCCCAGCGCATCGTGCGGGCCAAGGGCAAGATCCGCGAGGCCAGGATTCCCTACCAGGTGCCGTCCCTGGCGGAGTTGCCCGAGCGCCTGGACAGCGTATTGCGGGTGATTTATCTGGTGTTCAACGAGGGCTATTCGGCGTCCATGGGCGCTGACCTGACCCGTGACGACTTGACCCGCGAGGCCATCCGCCTGGGCCACCTGCTCCTGGAGTTGCTGCCGGAGCCGGAAGTCATGGGCCTGCTGGCGTTGATGCTGCTCCATGAATCCCGGCGCCCGGCCCGGCTTTCTGCCGCTGCTGAGTTGGTGCTGCTGGATGAGCAGGACCGCACGCTGTGGGATGCAGCGCTGATTGCCCAGGGCTGTGGGTTGGTAGAACAGGCCCTGGCCACCCGGCGTTTCGGGCCTTACTGCCTGCAAGCGGCGATTGCCGCGGTACACGCCGAGGCCCCGAGTGCGGCGCAGACCGACTGGCCACAGATTGTCGGCCTGTATGACGTGCTGCTGCGGATGCTGCCGTCGCCGGTGATCGAGCTCAACCGCGCCGTTGCCCTGGCCATGCGCGATGGGCCGTTGGCGGGGTTGCAGCAAGTCGAGGGGATCCTGGCGCGTGGCGAGTTACGGGATTACCACCTGGCGCATTCGGCACGGGGGGAGTTCTGTCGGCAACTGGGGCGGATGAAAGAGGCGCGCCAGGCGTATGAAACAGCCCTGGGCCTGACCCAGCAGGCCCCGGAAAAACGCTTTATCGAACGACACCTGGCAACCTGCACCGATAGCCCTTTGTAGGCGCCGGCTGAGGTTACTCAAGCATCTTTTGCAGCAACCAACTGCCGGCCGGGCCCGGCGGCTGTTGTCGTGACCACAAGGCATCCACCGCCACCGAACGTGGCCAGCCGCGTGCCTTGAGCTCCACCAGCTGGCCATTGGCAAAACGCTCCACCAGCCAGCGCGGCAAGGGGGCCCAGCCAAAACCGAGGATGGCCATTTCCATCAGCATCAAAAAACTGGGGGCGGACCATACACGGCCGCTCGGCCGGTTTTCGTTGGGACTGATGATGCTTGCCAGGCGCAGCTCCCGGTGTTGTTCCAGGGTTTGCTGGTTGATGCCCTCAAGGCCGGCCAGTGCATGCAGCGGCGATACAAACAGCGCAAGTTGCGCGCGCTCTTCGACGGTGGCATGGGTCAGGTCTGGCGGGTAGACCTCCTGCGCCTCGATAAACGCGAGCTGCGCCCGCCCGCTTTGGACCAGGGCGATAAGGTCTTCGCATTCGGCAATCAGCCACTCCAGCTCCAGGTCCGGATAACGCTGCTCAAGGGCGCTGAGCAGCGTTTCAAAACGTCCCGACTGATAGGTGTCGGACATGGCAATACTGAGCTTGGGTTCCAGTCCTTGGGACAACTGGCTGGCGGCAAGCTCCAGGCGGCTGCTGGCCTCCAGCACCTGCTCGGCGCGTTGCAGCAGGACATGCCCGGCCGGGGTCAGGGTGGGTTTGCGGCTGCTGCGGTCGAACAGCACCACGTCCAGATCAATCTCCAGGCTGGCCACTGCGGCGCTGACGGTCGATTGGCTCTTGCCCAGCTTGCGTGCCGCCGCCGAAAACGAGCCTTGGGTCGCCGCCTGCACAAACGCTTGCAACACTTCATGAGAGGCCATCATCTATCGCCTTGGTCGATGGTTATTGATTATGAAGTATCGAGTGCGGGAGTGATGATGGCAACCCTCGACATTCACAGAGCAAGGCTTATGAACACCACCAAGTCCATCACTGAACGCGTTTTGCAGGCCCTTGGTTTCGAGGGCCTGGCCCTGTTGATCTGTACGCCGCTGCTGGTGTGGATCACTGGCCGGCCGGCCCTGGAAATGGGCGCTGTGACCCTGGCTATCAGCTTGTTGGCGCTGACCTGGAACATGATTTTCAACAGCCTTTTCGACCGCCTCAAAGTGCGCCTGCAACTGGCCAATAGCGTCAAGACCCGGATCATGCACGCGCTGCTGTTCGAGGGCGGGCTGATTCTGTTCGCCGTGCCGCTGATTGCCGCGTGGCTGAATATCAGCCTGATGCAGGCGTTTATTCTGGATATCGGCGTGCTGCTGTTCTTCCTGCCGTACACCTATGTGTACCACTGGGGCTACGACGTGCTGCGGGGAAAGTTTTTCAACAGCGAGCTTGCTCGCGAAGGACGTTAACGATGACGCGGGCATCCTGAATATACTCGGCACTTTCGGGTTATTCGCGAGCTACCGGCGTGACCTTGTCGGTCACGTCCGGGTGCCAGAGTTTCAGAAGATTTGGGTAAACAACCAGTACAAACTGCCCGACAGTACAATCGCCGCCGGCAACGTCAGCACCCAGGCCAACAGCAGATTGCGGATGGTCTTCATCTGCAAGCCGCCACCATTGGCCACCATGGTCCCGGCCACGCCCGACGACAGCACGTGGGTGGTCGATACCGGCAACCCGAACATATCAGCGGCGCCAATGGTCAGCATGGCCACGGTTTCCGCTGAGGCGCCCTGGGCGTAGGTCAGGTGGGTCTTGCCGATTTTCTCGCCGACGGTCACCACAATGCGCTTCCAGCCGACCATGGTGCCCAGGCCGAGGGCGATGGCCACGGCGATCTTCACCCATAGCGGGATAAAGCGCGTGGCATTGTCGATCTGTTGCTTGAACAGTTGCAGCTTGCCCTCGGTGTCGGCGTCGAAATTTCCGACCTTGCCCTTGTCCATCAGGCGAATGGTTTCGCTGGTCAGGTACATGTCGTTACGCACGTTGCCCATGGCCTCGGCGGGCACCTTGGCCAGGGAGCCGTAGCCTTTGACTTGCTCGCCGATATGCCCGGTCAGGGCGGCGAGGGCGGGGATCAGCTCGGGCGTGACGTCCTTGGTGCGCACATAGGTCGACAGCGTCGGTCGTGGGTCCACCGGCGCCGGTTGCGGGGCGACTTTGACCAGGGCTTGCTGGGTGACTTCAGCCACGGCGGCAAATTGCAGGGATTGATCGGCCGGCATGGTGCGGTTCAACGCGTAGGCCATGGGCAAAGTGCCCACCAGGATCAACATGATCAGGCCCATGCCTTTCTGGCCATCGTTGGAGCCGTGGGCAAAAGATACGCCGGTGCAGGTCACGATCAGCAGGCTGCGAATCCACCACGGCGGCGGGGTGTTGCCCTTGGGCGCCTTGTACAGCGCGCGGTTTTTCACAAAGGCCCGCAGCGCCAGCAACAGCAGAGCGGCAAAGCCGAAACCGATCAGCGGTGACAGCAGCAGCGCATAGCCGATCTTGATCGCCTGCGCCCAGTCCACGCCACTGGTGCCGTCCCGGCCATGCATCAGGGCATTGGCCACGCCCACCCCTATGATCGACCCGATCAGCGTATGGGAGGACGACGCCGGCAAACCCAGCCACCAGGTGCCCAGGTTCCACAGGATTGCCGCGATCAGCAGGGCGAAGATCATCGCAAAACCGGCGGAAGAGCCAACCTGCAAAATCAACTCCACCGGCAGCAAGGCAATGATGGCAAAGGCCACCGCGCCACTGGACAGCAGCACCCCGAGGAAATTGAAGAACCCCGACCAGACCACCGCGAATTGCGGCGGCAGCGAGTTGGTGTAGATCACTGTCGCCACGGCGTTGGCGGTGTCATGGAAACCGTTGACGAACTCGAACCCCAGGGCAATCAGCAGCGCCACACCCAGCAGCAGGAATGGGGTCCAGGTGGTGACCACCGTGCCCAGTTCGTGCATGTCGTGCATCAGGCTGTAGGCGGTGAACAACAGGCCCATGGCGAGCACGGAAAAGAACACGATCACCGTGAGCAGGCTGGGTTTGGTGTCCAGTTGCGGTTTTGCGTCAGGGGCGGCTGCCTGGTGGGAGGCGGTCAGGGAAGGGGTGGCCATGCCGGAGCATCCAGAGTGGGGAGGATGTTTCCCATGATCATTGCAGAATGTTACAGAGGTGCTGCCTCAAGTCAGTGTTTGGTGTCGTCAGCCGGCCGCTGGTCTAAAACCCACCGCCGCTCCCACAGGTTGATTGCATTTGAGCCTTAGTAATCCTGGCGCTTGCGAAACGCCCATCTGCCGGCAATCAAGGTGAACGTCGCCACCAGCGCCACCAGAATCCAGAAACCCTCGGGATCCTGGGAAAGTGGCACGCCACCCACGTTCATGCCAAAGAAGCCCGCGATGATATTGATCGGCAGCGCCAGTACCGTGACCACCGTCAGGGTAAACAGCGTGCGGTTGCTCTGTTCGTTGAGGTTGGCGGCGATTTCTTCCTGCAACAACTTGATCCGTTCGCCCAGGGCCGTGAGGTCGTTGATGATCAGGGCGAACTCTTCGGTGGATTTGCGCAACTCCTTCACGTCTTCCTTCTGCAGCCACTGCGGCGGGCGATTGAGCAGGCGCAGCAGCGAGCCCGGCTCCAGCGCCAGCAGGCGTTGCAGGCGCACCAGCACCCGGCGCATGGCCCCCAGTTCGGCGCGGTTGGTGGACAGGCGCGAGGACAGCAACTGGTCTTCGATCTGGTCGACGCTGAGGCTGGTCTTGCGCACGATCTGCGTCAGCACCTCGCCTTGATCACGCAACAGATGCACCAGCAATTCCAGGGGCGAGCGGAAGTGTTCGCCGGCCTTTACCGATGAGCGCAGCTTGTCCACCGAATGCAGCGGTTGCAGGCGCGCACTGATCAGCAGGCGGCTGCGGGCGCAGACCCACAAGGTGGAAATGTCCGATGACATCATGCTGCTGAAGTTGAACACCACGTCGTTGACCACCGCCAGCAAGGCCGAGTCCACATGCTCGATACGGGTGGAGCGCGAGCCTTCGTGCAAGGCTTCGAAGAACTCCGGCGGCAACTCCAGGTGCGCCTGCATCCAGCGCTGGCAGGCGGCGTGGGCCAGGTTCAGGTGCAGCCAGAGGAATTCATCGGGATCGGCCGGGGCTTGCAAGGCCTTGAGCACGGCCGCCGAGTCGATCTGCTCGGCTTTCTCGCCGGGCCTGAAGCGGAAACCGTAAAGCAGGCCAAACAGGTCGGAGTCCTGGTGGCCGTGGTCGATGCTGTGGTTCATGGTGGCTCGCAGGGGAGGGCGACGGATGCGCGTCGCGCAATCATTGCAAGGGGATTTGACCGTTTTGTGTCAGTCACAGATCGACGCCGTACGACCGCTCATCCACTGGGCTCAAGAAGCGTCTAGTCCGGCCGATTCAAGGTGCAAGTATGCAATTGGATTGGCCATGTGTTGGCTGACAGGGATGTTGCGGTGCAGGTCCCCATTTCCCTGTTTCGAGGCTTCTCCCCGATGAGTTTTTTGCGAAAGTCCTTGAGAGCACAGATTTTGTCGTTGCTCGGTGGCAGCCTGTTGGCAATGCTGTTGATTGCCCTGGCGTGTTTTCATTTTCTCTCCAACGGTGTGCAGAGTTACCGCAGTTTGCTGGAGGGGCCGTTGCAAACCTCACAGCTGATTGATGAAGCCAACCTGCAATTCAAGGTCCAGGTCCAGGAATGGAAAAACGTCCTGCTGCGTGGCAAGCAACCCCAGGACATGAACAAGTACTGGGGGCAGTTCCAGGATCGGCAGCAAGACGTGCAGGGCATCCTGGCGCGACTGGTGAGCAACACCCAGGGCGATCCAGGCTTGAACCGTCGCCTGGAAACCTTGCGTCAAGAGCACCAGATGCTGGGCGTCGCCTACCAGAAGGGGCGTGACGCTTACGTGGCCGCCGGGGCTGATGCGGCGGCCGGGGATAACGCGGTCAAGGGTGTGGACCGCGCGGTGAGTGAGCAGATGAGCGCGCTGGTTACCCAACTGCATGAGCAGGGTAAGCAGCAATCCCTGGCAATCAGCGCCTATGCCGAACGTACCGTGATGCTGGGCCTGGCGGTGATGGTGCTGTCTGGAGGGCTGATCGGTCTGTTCAGCCTGTGGTTGATCAACCGCAACCTGATTTTGCCGATCCGTGGCCTGATCGACTATGTGGCCCAATTGAGCCATGGCCGGTTTGCCGAGCGCGTTGCCAGCCAGCGCCAGGATGAGCTGGGGCACTTGGCCCAAGCCGCCAATACGTTGCGCGACTTCCTCGCTGAAACCTTTGGCCGCCTGCAGCGCAGTGCCAAGGACCTGGTGAGCGCCAGTGGCGAGTTGAACTCGATTGCCGGGCAGATGGCGACGGGCACCCAGGATCAGTTCAGCCGTACCGATCAAGTGGCGACGGCGATGACCGAAATGTCCGCCACCGCCCAGGAAGTCGCGCGCCACGCCGCCAGCGCTTCGCGGGCAGCAGACGAGGCCGATCATTCGGCCCGTGAGGGCGGCGAGGTGATGCAAGTGACCATTGCCACCATCGGCCAGATGCGTAACGAGATCCTCAACACCGGTGGCATCATCCGCCGCCTGGAAGCAGACAGCGTGCGCATCGGCACGGTGCTGGAAGTGATTCGCGGCATCGCCGAACAGACCAACCTGCTGGCCCTCAATGCGGCGATCGAGGCCGCGCGGGCAGGCGAAGCCGGACGTGGATTTGCGGTGGTGGCCGATGAGGTGCGCAGCCTGGCGCAACGCACAGCGGCGTCGATCATCGAGATTAACCAGATCATCCAGGCAGTGCAGACCGGCGCCGTGGATGCCGCCGAGGCGATTGTCAGCGGCCAGTCATGCAGTGATGAGAGCGTCGAAAAGGTCACCCAGGCCGGCGCGATGCTCAGTCATATCACCCAGGCTGTAGAGGCGATCCGCGATATGAACCGGCAGATTGCCACAGCGGCCGAAGAGCAAACCTCGGTGGCCGAGGATATCTCGCGCAACATCACGCAAATCACCACGGTGGCCACTGCCAACCTGGACAACGTGCAGCGCACCGAAGCGGCCAGTCATAACCTGCGTGGGCTGTCTGCCGAGCTGAATGAGGTGACGGCGCGCCTTAGCGCCTGACCAGACACAACTGCGCCGCCCGAAGGCGGCGCGTTGTGTTGCCGGGGCAACTTAAGTGTCTTGCTTGTTTTCCAGCACTTCGCCGGTCTTGGCGTCGAGCTTCACATCCCACTTCTTGCCAGTGGTGTCGGTCAGGTCAACTTCGTAGACCAGGCGCCCGGCTTCGTTATCCAGCTCAGTGTCGTTGATGGTGGCGCCGGCATGTTTGGCCAGGGCGGCGGCATTCAGCTGTTCAAATGGCTTCACGGCGCCCGATTGCAGCAGGCTTGGAATCTGGTCCGGGCGAACATCGGCCTGGGCCAGGCCGGCAGTCAGAGTCAGGGCAGCAGCAGCGAACAGAGCGGTCAGGTTTTTCATGATGTGGTCCTTTGGGGTGAGCTGTTTAAGTGGGATCAGATTACCCCGCGCAACTTAATTTACCCTTAATTGTGTAGGACGTTTGCGTTGTTTGTTCAATCGCCCCGCGCCGGGGAATTTCATGCTGGTGTCTCACCCACGGGAGACACTTATGAAACACCTATTGGCTTGGCTATACGCGCCCTTGTTCTGGGCGGGTTTTATTGGCGCGGGGCTCTGGTTGGTCACGCTAGGGGCATCGCAGTGGCTGCTGGCGGTGTTTGCGCTGGCCATCGGCGTGTCGTTTATCGCCGAGCTGTGCTTGCCCTACGAGCCCCAGTGGAACCGCCCTCTGGGCGACCGACGCCGGGATGTCCTCCACGCGCTGGTCAATGAAAGCCTGAATGCCCTGGGGTTGCTGGCATTGCCGCTGCTCACGGCATGGCTGGCGATCGAGGGCGCCTGGCCGCGCGCTTGGCCGCTGTGGGCGCAATTGCTGCTGGCAATCATCATTGCCGATGCGGGCATCACCCTGATGCATTACGCAAGCCATCGCATCGCCGCACTCTGGCGTTTGCATGCGGTGCATCACAGCGTGCAGCGGCTCTATGGGTTCAATGGCTTGATGAAGCATCCCTTGCACCAGATGCTGGAGGCCACGGCCGGCCTGCTGCCGTTGATCCTGCTGGGCATTCCGCTGGAGGTGGCGATGCTGCTGGCGTTGGCCATTGCCATCCAACTGTTGCTGCAGCACTCCAATGTCGATATGCGCCTGGGGCCGTTGCGCTGGGTATTTGCCTGGGCGCCCGTGCATCGCTTCCACCATATGAAGTACGGGCGCGCAGGGGATGTGAATTTCGCTTTGTTTTTCAACCTGTGGGACTGGCTGTTGGGGACTGCGTTTTACACCGAGGACTATCGAATGGGCGAGGGCGACCTGGGGATTGGCAGCCGGCCGGATTTTCCGGTGGATTACGTCGAGCAGTTGCGTGATCCCTTCAGTGCGGCGCAACTGAGCAAGGAACCTGCGGTGCCAAGCGCACTACTGTAGGAGATGTACTTGAAGATGGCGCAAGGAGGCCCCGGCGGTCACGCCAAACAGTTGCTTCATGGTGCGCGAGAAGTGCGCCGAGTCGGCAAACCCCGCGCCATGGGCTGCTTGGGTCAGGGTGTGACCGTTCAGGGCCAGATCCAGGGCCCGGCGCAGGCGGCGCCACATCACTAGGCGCCGCACCGGCACGCCGAGCTGGCTGACAAACAGGCGCTCCAACTGGCTCAACGACAGGTGCGCCGCCTGCGCCAATGACTGCGCCGAGACCTTGCCGCTCAACTGTTGATCGAGGGTGTGCAGGGCGCGTTGCACGCGCTCATCGTCCGCCTGGCGACGTGGTAGCTGGCGCAATGTCTGCTCCAGGCGCTGATGGGAAAAATCGGCGCTATCCAGGGCGTGTTGCAACGACTGGCTTTCAAATGCACCGGGTTCCACATAAGCCATCAACACCGTACCGGGGGCATGGACGATGGCATGGGGCTGGCGAGAGGGGATGAACAGGCGGTAAGCCGTTTGCAGGTGCCCATCAAGGCTGACCGTGATGGGGCTCTCCGCGGACAGGATAAATTGATGGGCGTAATGCGCGTGGGGCGCCGTACGCCCCGTCTCACCGAGGATCAGGCCGTAATCAGGCCCCAGCCACAGTTGGCCTGACCACTCGCTCACTCAGTAACCGTTGTCCTGCAGCAGATCCTGCACGCTGGAAGACGGCCAGCGCTTGTAGAACTTCAGCAGTTCGGCGGCACGGTTGGTGAAGATGCCATCGACCCCGGCGCTCATGACCTTCTCGAAGTCCACCGGCTCGTCGACGGTATAGACGTGCACCAGCAGGCCCTTGTCGTGGGTCAGTTGGTTCATCTCGGGCTTGACCAGGTCCGAATAGCTCTGGTCGCCCAGGTTCGTCAGTTGTGCCGATGGGCCAGTGCCAATTGCACCGAGGCTCTTGGCTTCATCGACCCACTTCTCGAATTCGGCCGCGTCCTTGGGTTCCTGCTTGGCATAGTAGGCCGCCTTGGTCGGTTCGCCGGACTCGGCGAAAGTCACCTTGGACTTGGGCTCGATGCTGCCTTCACCTACCCACAACAGCAGGATTTTCGGGGTGTTGGGCATCTCTTTCTGCAGTTCCTTGAGGCTGGCCGTCTCGAACGTCTGCAACACCACGCGGCCCTTGCCCTGGCCGACGCCTGTGTTGCTCTTGCCCAGCTTGGAACCCACGGAGCTCAGCCACCCCTTGTCCAGCAGCTTGTCCTTCAGATCGGCTTCGATCCCCGGGAACTGCTTGGGCTCTTTGGTTTCGATGTACAGGCCGGGTTTATGCTGGGGGTTGCCTTCGGCGATCTTGATGATTTCGTCCAGGCTGAGGATTTTCAACCCGACGAAGCCCGGGCGCGCACGCTCTGGGTAAGCGGTGTTGAACCAACTGCCGGCATCCAGGCTTTGCAGTTCTTTCCAGGTGAACTCGTTGGCCGGGCTATCCTTGCGCTCGGGGAACTTGGTGGCCACGTCGGTGGTGCGTTGCAGGTTATTGTCGTGCAGGGCGAACAGCACGCCGTCCTTGCTGCGTTGCAGGTCCAGTTCCAGGTAGTCGGCACCCAGGTCGCGGGCGAGCTTGTAGGCGGCGGCGGTGGATTCCGGTGCATCGTAGGACGCACCCCGGTGGGCGATCACGGCAGGGTGCGGAATGCCCTCCTTGGTCGCCAGTTCAACCGGGCTGATGGGGCTTGCAGCCTGTGCGTGGCCAAGGCCCATCATCAGTGCGAGCAGCAGGGCACTCTTGGTAAACGTAGCAGGCATGTGCGAGGTCCTTTCGTGGAGGTAGCTTCAAGAAGGCTTCCTTTTTAACAATTGCATGCAAATCGCGCTATCACCAAACCGACATTAACGTGCGCATGCGCTATTTTTCTGCGCTTTTGTGCCGTGCTATGCAGTATTCTTGGCCCGAGTTTCCCCGCCAGAGGGAAACCTGCATTGCCTTCTTTCGCCGCCTCGCGTGTAAACCATCGTTCACTTCCCCTGTGGGATTTTTCAGTGAGGTTTAGCATGCGCATCACTTCAGAACTCATCTGCCAGGCCGCCGACCAACTCAACGGCTTTGTCGGCCTGAACCGCAAGACCGGCCAGTACATCGTGCGTTTCAGCGAAGACTCGTTCGGCATGGACGTCGCCGACGACGGCATCATCCCCACCAGCGAGTTTGTCTGGCAGCCGGCGGCCGACCAGGCCATGACCCTGTCCCGCGAGCACATCCAACTGCTGCTGGACCAGAACATCGACGACCGCATCAACATCACCGAGCCGCTGCGGGTGTATATGCGCCGGGTGGAGATCCCGCAGATCAGCGCGGTGCGCAGCCTGGTAGGTTGATCGCCATCACGCCAATCCCGTAGGCGCGGGGGTGGTGCCGTTTGCGGTGAAGGCATAAGCCCGTTCTACCTTGCATACCCGTGTCTGAAACGCGCCGTACCAGATGGCCCGGCCCTGTTCGCGGGTGTTGCGGTGCTCGGCGTGTTGTTTCCAGGCCAGGATCGCGGCCTCGTTGCTCCAGTAGGACACGGTAATCCCCAGGCCATCATCGCCGCGGGCTGATTCGACACCGAGAAACCCCGGTTGCTGGCGGGCCAGTTCGAGCATGCGGTCGGCGGCCTGTGCGTAGCCTTGGTCGGTCTCGGTGCGCAGGGAAGTGAAGATCACTGCGTAGTAGGGCGGGCAGGGTGTCTGGGCGATCATGCCGAGCGCTCCAGGCAGGCCTGGAGCCATGCGCTGACCAGCGGCACGCTGGCACCGGTAAGTGCCGCGCGTTCTGGCTGGAACAGAGTGGCGACAAAAAACGGATGGTCCAGCAGTTCTATCGCCCGCACCTCGCCCGCCGAATCATGGGCGCTGCCAATCAGATTGTCCTCCAGCAGTGCCTGTTTGAAGTCGGCATTGAGGCCATAGCGGCAACGATAACCCTCCTGGATTTCAAGGGTGCCGTAAGCCTCGGCGATACGGGTGAAGGCCATCAAGTGGATGGGCGCGATGGTTTCGATCAGAGCACACGACAAGGGGGCGATCACCGCCCGTGGCGCATCAGGTGCCAACTCGCCATGTTCGGCATCGGCCCACCTCAGCACATTGCGTGCATATTCCAACACGGCATGTTGAAAACCGCCGCAGGTGCCGAGGAAAGGACGCCGCTGTTCGCGGGCAAAGCGGATCGCCCGCAACGCCCCGTCGGCATCGCGATAGGGGCTGGCAGGTACGCACCAGAACCCGTCGATAGGCTGCAAGGTGTGGTTGTCCTTAAGGGTGTCGGTGGCCAGCCATTCAATCTGAAGTGTCAGCCCCAGGTGTGTACTCGCCTGTTGCAGGGCAAGGGGAATGGCTTGGTGGGCGGTGACTTGAGGATCGTAATCGCCGATCAGGGCGAGGTGCAGAGCAGAGGGGGTCATGGCGTGCGTCCAATGGCTTGTCGAGTCCTGAAGGGCACTATAGATTGGCGTTCGCGCAATCAATATTGGCGTTACCCCACATGTTCAATGCAGCCACGCACTATCAAATCGACTATCCCGACCTGGCGCTGATCCTTGCCCTGGTGCGTGGCGGCACTTTGGCGCGGGCTGCGGCCTTGCTGCGGGTGGATGTGTCTACGGTGTTTCGGGCCGTGCGGCGTCTTGAGTCGTCTTTGGGGCAGGCACTGTTCGAAAAAAGCCGCGCCGGTTACCTGCCGACCAGCTTGGCCACCACCTTGGCCCAGCAGGCCGAGCGTGCCGAACAGGCGCTGCAGGCAGCCCGCGTGGGGGTCGAGCAGGGCGGTGAAGTGATCAGCGGCACGGTGCGCCTGACCTGCACCGACTCAGTGTTGCAGGGCCTGTTATTGCCGGCCTTGGCGCAGTTCATGCCCGCCTACCCGGCACTGACCCTGGAATTGAGTACGTCCAATGATTTCGCCAACCTCAGCCGCCGCGACGCGGATATTGCCTTGCGCCTGACCAGGACGCCGCCGGAGCACCTGGTGGGACGGCGTTTGGGGACGGTGTCCTATCGGGTCTGCGCCAGTGCCGGTTACATAGAGCAACACGCTACTCAAGATTTGGCGGCCCTGGCGTGGATCGCCCCGGATGATTTCTTGCCCGACCATCCCACCGTGGCTTGGCGTCGCCAGCATTTACCCGGCGTAAGGCCCAGTTATCGGTGCAACAGCATGTTGTCTGTAACCCAATTGGTACGTGCCGGTCTGGGCGTGGCGGCGCTGCCGGATTTTCTGTTGGCGGATGGCCAGGGATTGCAGCCGTTGGGGCCGGCGCTTACGGGTTACGACACGGCCTTGTGGTTGCTGACGCGCCCGGACAGTCGGGCGCTGCGTTCAGTGGTGACGTTGTTCGATGAGCTGGGCCGGCATCTGCGTCGCCCTTTATAGGCATCGGCTAGCCGGCGCCTACAAGCCCAGCCGAGCATTGGCAAACATGCTCACCGCCCGCCGGCGAGCCGGCTTCTACAGGGTGGACGAACATGCGGTCTGAATAATTAGCCCCTTCAGGCGGAGCGTGCGACCAGTGAATCGGCGACGGTCACCCGATTGCGCCCGGTGCCCTTGGCGGCGTACAGGGCTTGGTCCGCCGCGTTGAGCCACATATGCGCCTGGGTGAATTGCACCTGGTAGGCCGCCAGGCCAATGCTCAGGCTGACCCGTAGTTCTGGAACCTGCGGGTCGCGGTAGCGGCTGAACATTTCCCGCAGGCGTTCCATCACATAACTGGCTTGCTCCAGCGACACGTCCGGCAGGATCACGCAGAACTCGTCGCCACCGTAGCGGCCCGTCAGGTCATTTTCCCGCACATTGCGCTGCAATTCCTTACTCAGTTGCCGCAAGACCCGGTCGCCGACGATATGGCCATAGGCATCGTTGATCTGCTTGAAGTGATCGACATCAATCAGTGCGATGGTGGCCTGGGACTGTTGTTGCTGGCACTTGTGAAACTTCAGTTGCAGCAAGTCCTTCCACGACCCGTGATTGAGCAGGCCGGTCAGGCTGTCGGTGCGGCTCAAGGCACTCAGGGCGCGCTTGTGTTCCGAGAGCTTGATGGCCAGGCGATAGCTGGCCATGCCGATGGCGACGGGGTAGAGAATCAGCATCGGCAGGCAGGCATACACCTGGATCAGGCCGACATTGGGGTTGAACGCAGGACCGAACACCAGCCAGGCCACTGCCACGCCCACCAGTTGCGCGAGCATGCCCTGGATCATCAGCTTTTTGCCGCCCGCCGCGACGTTATGCATGGTCATCATCGCGAGGATGGTCACTGCAGTCAGGGGCGTGAATTGTGTGGCTGCGGCCCAGAACCCGCCGGACACTGAGTCATACAGCAGATTGCGTCGCTCGGCCTGGTACGGAAACGCTGAATGGCTTGATAGCTGGTATGCCAGGTGCGGCCAGATAAACCCATTGAACAGCCACAGTGCCCAGACCCATCCGGGCATGGCCAGCGGGTATAGGGCGGCCAGCACGCAAAGGCTGCCGATGCCCAGCCCGAGAATGCGCGGCCGATAAATGCGCCGGGCAAACGACAGCCCTTTGCCTCGAAGGTTTTCCATAGATTCCTGCGTCAGGTTGTTCTTTTTTTAAGTTGCGAAGGCGTGCCTTGTCAAAAGGCCATTTACGCCAGATGACAGGTGATTATTGTCAGTGATTTACGCAGGAATAATCAGTGTCCTTCCAGGCCATTTGCGCGGGGATCCGCAGGATTCAGGCAAAAACGACCCGCCAGTGTCGTATTGACGACAGAGGGATTTATTGGGGGCGGGTGGCAATCTCGTAGCCGGCCAGAAACAGGTCCATCGCTGACTCGATCACGTTGGCCTGGGTAGCCGCATCCAGGGTGGGTTGGCCCAGGGTGATTTGCGGCCAGAAGGCGAAGGCCTTGAGCAGGCTTTGCACCTGATGGGCGGCAAAGCACGGGTCCACGGGCTTGAGGCGACCGTCTTCCTGCGCTGCGCGCACCCATAATGTGAACCCTTCTTCACGTTCGCTCAGGCGATTGACGATGCCCTGGGCCCGCTCCGGGGAATGGATGGTCGCGGCAATTGCCACGCGGGCCAGGTCGAGGAAGTTGGCGTCCGACATCATCTTCATCTTCGCTTGCAGCAACACCCGCAATTGGTCGCGCAGGGGCTGTGCGCTGCTGTAGCTGACATCCAGTTGTGCAACGCTGCTGGCCCATAACTTATTCAGGATCTCGGTGAACAACTCCTCCTTGCTGGGGAAGTGGTTGTACACCGTGCGCTTGGATACGCCAGCGGTGGCGGCGATCTTGTCCATGCTGGTGACCTCGAAACCGTTATCGCGAAACTCGGCAATGGCCGCCGCCACAATGGCTTCGCGTTTACGGTCGGTGAGGCGTTGAGGTGCAGTCATGGGGCTTTCGGCTCTGGGAAGAAAATTACACTCGGTAGTTTACTTGGTCCGGGTTTTGTTGCAATCTTGAAACTACACTGTGCAGTGTAGTTGTTGACCTGCATCAGCAGAACGTACCGGAGTCACTCTGTAATGGCCACGATCTCTACCCGTGTCGATACCTCTTCCCCAGCGCTCAAATCGTCCGAGCAGCAGCAAGGTCAGTTCAATAATCATGCGCCGGTCAGCCGTGCAGGCTTTGGCAAAACGCTACAGATTTTCTGGAAGATGCTCTTTCATAAGCCCCGCAGCACGCGGCCGGTAGGTGAAATCCCGGTACAGCGCCTGACGCGTGAGCAGTTATTGAGCGCCCCGAATCACAGTGTCTACCGCTTGGGGCATTCCACCGTCCTGCTGAAAATGCGCGGCAAGTTCTGGTTGACCGATCCGGTGTTCGCCGAGCGGGCTTCGCCTTTCAATTGGGCCGGCCCCAAGCGCTTTCATCAGCCGCCTATCAGCCTTGAAGAACTGCCGCCGATTGAGGCGGTGATCTTGTCGCATGACCATTACGACCACCTGGACCGCCAAGCCGTTGTGCAATTGGCCGCCAAGACGCGCTATTTTCTCGCGCCATTGGGCGTGGGTGACACCTTGATCAAATGGGGTGTGGCGCCAGGCAAGGTGCGGCAGTTGGATTGGTGGCAGGGCACTGAAGTGGAGGGCATCCACTTTGTCGCCACCCCCGCCCAGCACTTTTCCGGCCGTGGCCTGTTTGATGGCAACCAGACGCTGTGGGCGTCCTGGGTGATGGTCGATGATGCCCGGCGTATCTTTTTCAGTGGCGACACCGGCTATTTCGAAGGTTTCAAGCGTATTGGCGAGCAATATGGGCCATTTGACCTGACGCTGATGGAAACCGGTGCTTACAACGTCGACTGGCCCGATATCCACATGCAGCCCGAACAAACTTTGCAGGCCCATATCGACCTGAAGGGGCGCTGGTTGCTGCCGATCCACAATGGCACCTTTGACCTGGCATTCCATGCCTGGCATGAGCCGTTTGACCGCATCATGGCCCTGGCCTGGGAGCGCAATGTGTCAATTGCCACACCCGCCATGGGCCAGGCTTTTATGCTGGCTGCCCCTGAACGTGGGCATGCCTGGTGGCTGGATGTCGAGGCCCAGGCGGCAGAACAGTTAGTGAGTTGAAAGGGGCTGCTAAAGCCACACGGTAAAAGGGCTTTCAAGGTATTTCTGCCCGGAGAATCGACTGGAAAAGGGTGCGATGATCTCGGAAAGCCATTTTCTGGGAGCGGGGCCTGATGGAGGACAAATGTAGGAAAACCTTGTCGCCCGGTGCACCCTGTTCCGTGGGGTTGCCTTTGGTGTTCAACGCCTTTAGCGCAATGCCTTGTGGGCCTGCCACTCCTTCTGGGTCGACAGACAATGTGCCAACGTCTCGCGGTGGCATTGAGTTTCAGCCTGCTGCTGCGCCTGCCGTCCAGGGCCCCAGGTTCGATATCCCTGGCCCGATGATGAAGACCGTACGTGATCCGTCGCTATCGCTTATTGCCTTGAGCGGCCTGGACCCTGTAGGCCAGGTCATGGTGGAGGTTCCGCCCATCATGGAAAACAACGCCGCCAAATCCGCTCCCGCCCTGGCCGATTGGCGTATCGGTTTTGCCGACGGATATTTGCGCAACGGTGTACGTGAAACGGTGGAGCATTCCAGCGGGTTTCTCCAGGCTTTGGAGGTGTTAAAGGCTGCCGGCGCCCAAGTGGTGCCAGTGGAGGCACAATTACCGGATGCCGCGTACTTCACCCTGGAGTCCAGCAACGAGATCGACAAGCGAATGAACGAGCATCGCCTCGACGCGTTGGTGTCAGACGACCAAAGCCCAGCCTTCCACCTCTTCTGCAAAACCGGATACCCAGGCGCATGCCAGATATTCAGCGACGGCCTCCAAGGCACGAGGGTCGTACTCTGGTTCTACGGTGCCCGTTGGGCACGGGACTCGCTGTCGGTCTTGGTGCGGGTCTATCAACAGGCGATGCAGGCTCACGCCGACATGCCCGTGAGGTGACCCCTTTGCGCGGTCATCGGGCCTAAGCGCCGTTGGGTTGAGGCGTGTTCGAGGATGGCGAGCCCAGCAGCCGGGCGATAAGGCTCCGACGAGCCGGTTCGGCATCCGCCTGTGGCGCAGGGGAGCGCCGCCCGCTCATGCCCCATCCCGGCGCAAACCCTGGGAAAAACACCAGGCCTTCGTGCTCCAGACGAAATGCCAGGGCGATGCGGACGGCGTCATCCACCTCCTGATGGCTTTCAAAACGCTGGATAGCGTCCACCCCAACTCCGGCTTGTCGGGCCAGGTCTTCCCGGCTCCAGCCCAGCAGCGCGCGGGCCTGCACACTGTGCCGTGGGGTGAATTGATGAAGGACGATTTGCTGATCTACGGTGGTGCTCACTGCCAGAGAGGACATGGGGTTCTCCAGGAATCCAACGGGGGAGGGCAAACTATACTGTGTTTTTGTACAGTTGTTTTGACCGTTCATCAACTGGATTCTTTCTCGGATGATCGGCCCGCGATTGACGGGCGCTTCCGGTCACTTCTCCTCCAGCCCCGGCGCCTCGCGGATCAGCAGGTGGTCCAGGTTCTGGATATCGGCACTGAACACCCCGAACGTCTGCTCGGGGATTTTCTTGCTTGGTACCTGTTTCAACTCCGGCGTCACACCATAAAAGAAGCAATACAGCGGGCGATCGCTGTTTACGGCGGCCCTGATCTGCTCCAGGAACGCCTTGCGCTTGCGGTAGTTCTCGATCAGCTTCTTGTTCAGGTAGACGTTGACGGAGTATGGCTTCTTGTCGAGCCACACTTTCTTTTCAAAGTCGATGCGAACGCTGCTGGTGTAGTCCTTGATCGCTTTGATCCGACCCCAGTAGATCAAGCCCTTGTTGTCTTGCAGGTATTCGATCTTCTTGAAAAACGCCCAATACGTCGCGGTGTGCTCGCCGATCTTCAACGGCATGCCCTTGAGCTTGTCCTTGTCGTCGATATTGGACACGTAGCATTCCACCGGGTGGGCGAAGACGCTGGTCTTGTCCGGGGTGGTTTCGCTGGCGCTGTGGGAAGTATTGGAGATTTTCGAAGGTGCTTTCGCCGGATCTTGTGGGATAGCGTCTGCGGAACCTTGGATGACTGTCTTGCGTTCGTACTGACGTCGAGTCAGCACAAACTCCGACGGGAAGTTCTCCTCGCGCTCGTCCGCAGCGTCTCCCGCAGCGGCCTTGTGGCTGGCATAGCGGCAGCCGTCGATATGCCGGGTGCTGGGCAGGTTCTTGAAGTGCGGGGTGCGCAGGTAGTTGACGTTCTTGCCATTGAACGTACCCAGCACATTGCCCGCCGCAAACGCTGCACGGCAATCATCGTTGGGGCAGAGAAAGCTGTCCTTATCGGAGTCGAAGGCGGCGGTTTCGTCGAAATTCAGGTCGCGCACGTCATAGATCGACAGCTTTTCGTCCAGGCTCAGGCAATAGGCTGTGTCGAATTTCATCGGGGCGGGTCCGTGGCAAGATTCGCTATTAATAGCGGGGTTGCGCAGGTAGCACAAATGTCCGCTATCAGGGCGCAGCCCTTTCAACGCGTTTGAAAGGGTTGGTTCCAAGCGGCTTACGGCTTCGGTTTGCCTCGGCGCTTGGCCGAATGAAAATGCCGCCAATGCGCATCTTGCGCCGCCGCCAGCAACTCGCGATCCCCGCGCGTGTCGCCCCAGGCCCTGAGCCGATACTCACCCAGGTCGCCATACACCGCTTCAAGCCGCAACACCTTGTTCTCACAACGGCAGTTGTTGCCCGTAAGGCGCCCACTCAACACCCCATCGACCACCTCAAGCTCGGTCCCGATCAGTTTGATTCCCAGGCGATCGGCAAAAGGTTGCAACACGATTGCCGGCGAAGCCGAACACAACGTCACTTCGGCACCGGAGCCAATTTCATCGGCCACCGATTGCAAACCGGCAGGGCGCATCAGCTTGTTCCAATAAGCCTGGCAGTATTCTTCGGCTTTGCGCTGCACCCAGGCCTTCTCTACGCCGGTCATAAAGGTGCGAATCAACTGCGCCTTGAGCTCATCACGGCTCATCCGGCGCACCAGAAAGCGCAAGCCCGGCAGCGCCAGCTTGAGCATCCGGCGATTGAATTCCTGCTTGCCGAAAGCAAACTTGAGAAACGGCACAAAACTGTCGTGGCGGGTCAGGGTGCCGTCGAAGTCGAACACTGAAAGTACCTTGGCGCCCACGGGGCCGGCTTCTAGCATGTCTGGGTTCACGGGGTGGCCTCGGTCCTATCTACTATTTTTTTGGAATGCATAAGCTGTGACCGCAGGAGTCTACTCCGGTATCAATCTGCTGATTCTCGAGTAAAACCCCGCAGTGAAATCATCCCGGTCGCTCGACCGGTGACAACGCTGATGGCAATTGGGGCACAAGGCTACAGCATTGGAGATGCGATCCGAACCCTTACGGGTCAGGTGTTTGAGGTGATGTACTTCAAGAAATGGCAAACCGGCGGCCATAAAAAAGCCCCGGGTGCGACCCCAGGGCTTTTTCACGCTGCGACTATGAGCTGATCAATCCCAGCTCAACGCCCCACCGGTCTGATACTCGATCACGCGGGTCTCAAAGAAGTTCTTCTCTTTCTTCAAGTCCATGATCTCGCTCATCCACGGGAACGGGTTAGTGGTCCCTGGGTATTCTTCCTTCAAGCCGATCTGCGACAGGCGACGGTTGGCGATGAACTTGAGGTAGTCCTCCATCATCGCCGCGTTCATGCCCAATACGCCGCGCGGCATGGTGTCGCGTGCGTATTCGATCTCCAGCTGGGTCCCTTGCAGGATCATCTGGGTCGCTTCTTCCTTCATGTCGGCATCCCACAGGTGTGGGTTTTCGATTTTGATCTGGTTGATCACGTCGATGCCGAAGTTCAGGTGCATCGACTCATCGCGCAGGATGTACTGGAACTGCTCGGCCACGCCGGTCATTTTGTTGCGGCGGCCCATGGACAGGATCTGGGTGAAACCGCAGTAGAAGAAGATGCCTTCCAGCACGCAGTAGTAAGCGACCAGGTTGCGCAGCAGTTCTTTGTCGGTGTCGACGGTGCCGGTTTCGAACTTCGGATCGGAGATCGAACGGGTGTATTTCAGGCCCCAGGCTGCCTTTTTGGCGACCGATGGGATCTCGTGGTACATGTTGAAGATCTCGCCTTCATCCATGGCCAGCGATTCGATGCAGTACTGGTAGGCGTGGGTGTGGATCGCTTCTTCGAAGGCCTGGCGCAGGATGTACTGGCGGCACTCCGGGTTGGTGATCAGGCGGTACACGGCCAGCACCAGGTTGTTCGCGACCAGGGAATCGGCGGTGGAGAAGAAGCCCAGGTTGCGCATGACGATGCGACGTTCGTCGTCGGTCAGGCCTTCGGGGTTTTTCCACAGGGCGATGTCGGCGGTCATGTTGACCTCTTGCGGCATCCAGTGGTTGGCGCAGCCGTCGAGGTATTTCTGCCAGGCCCAGTCGTACTTGAAGGGTACGAGTTGGTTGAGGTCGGCGCGGCAGTTGATCATGCGCTTTTCGTCAACGGCGACACGGGCGGAAGCGCCTTCGAGTTCGGCGAGGCCTTCGGCGACGTCGAGTTTGTCCAGGGCAGCCTTGGCGCGCACGATGGCGGCGGAGTCGTTGGCGGTGACGGCGCGGGCTTCGATGGCAGCGGCAGCGCCGGCACCGTCGAGGCGGTCCATGTTGGCTTCGGTGGCGTGGCCGGCGTTGGCGCCTTTAGCGGCTACTTCGCCTTCTTCTTCTTTGTCGAATTCGTCCCAGCTCAGCATGACGTGTCGTCTCCTGCGTGTGGGCCAATGGTGCCCGTGTGAAACCGGATGGTTGGGTGTTCACACGGCCCAAGGGCCGCGGTGGATCTTTAAGGAATCGTTTGTTGCAACAGCTCGCGCAGGCACTAAACGGAATAGGGCTACGGGTGTTCTGCTTGAGGCCTGAGGGGCGGAGCGACAGTGTCGTACTCCTGCGGGGCCTCAGGTCTGGCTCGTTATCCCATGTAAAGGGATATTGCAGGCCCGATTTACCCGCGCATTATAGGGAAAAATTTGCCTTTGTGTTGCGGCGGATAGCCTCAGTCGAGGGGCAAAATGAGGGTATTTCCGGCCGGGGCACGGGTTTACAAGGGTTTGCCGGGGTAGGATTTTTTTGACGGGCGGTGAGGGATTTTTGAAGCAGGGGGCAAGGCGAGGATTTTGCGGGTGATTCTTTGCCGCAAGGACAATTCCTTGCGGCGAACATTGCCAGGTTAAGTTCTAACTAACTAAGTTATTAACCGTTAGAGCAACCATTACCCATGACTTTGTAATTAAGAATATGACGCTGGCCCTGGTGGTCTTCATATTCCATGCGCGCTGGAACAACTTCGCAGACATTCGGGATGGCGCTCATGGACACCACTTTGGCGATATCCAGATCGGTGGAGTAGGTGTATTCCTCAACAATGGCGGTGTGCTGGCTGGCTACGTCAGTCGGGATCTCGTCGGCCAGGGCGGCGGTGGCGCACAGGCTGGCAAGGGCCATAACTAATAAAGCTTTCATTTCCAATTTACCTTTTTACAGTCGAAGGGGGGCACGGGGCCCTTGTGAGGCCACGTGTGTAACTTGAGTAGTGAGTTCGGATTAACGTGCCTTCGTGGGGGCTGCAACTTGGTTAATCACGGTGCCTTGTTGGCGAGGCTGATTTTAGGCGCCTGGGTTGCATTCATATACCCGTGCTTTTGATAAACACTTTTGGCGGTTTTCGTAACAATCCACCACAGAGGTTTTTTTAGAGGCTGAGAAAAGCGCCACAAGCCCCGAGCCAGAGCATTGCAAGGGGATATCAGGGTAATTTGTAGGGGCTTGTTACTACCATCGTCGAATGGTTCTATAGGCCTACCCCGGCTAAAACAGGGGCATACAACAACAACTATTGTCACCGAGGTAAGAAAGATGAGTGCGGCTTCCCTGTACCCCGTTCGCCCCGAAGTAGCAGCCAATACGCTGACCGACGAGGCGACCTACAAGGCCATGTACCAGCAGTCGGTGGTCAACCCCGACGGCTTCTGGCGCGAGCAAGCCAAGCGTCTTGACTGGATCAAGCCTTTCACCACGGTCAAGCAAACCTCGTTCGACGACCACCATGTCGATATCAAATGGTTCGCAGACGGCACCCTCAACGTTTCCTACAACTGCCTGGACCGTCACCTCGCCGAGCGTGGCGACCACGCGGCCATCATCTGGGAAGGCGATGACCCTTCCGAGAGCCGTACCATCACCTACCGCGAACTGCATGAACAAGTCTGCAAGTTCGCCAACGCCCTGCGTGGCCAGGATGTGCACCGCGGCGACGTGGTGACCATCTATATGCCGATGATTCCCGAAGCCGTGGTCGCCATGCTGGCCTGTACCCGCATCGGTGCGATCCACTCGGTGGTGTTTGGCGGTTTCTCGCCTGAGGCCCTGGCCGGTCGCATCATCGACTGCAAATCCAAAGTGGTGATCACCGCTGACGAAGGCATCCGTGCCGGCAAGAAGGTGCCGCTCAAGGCCAACGTCGACGACGCGCTGACCAACCCGGAAACCAGCAGCATCCAGAAAGTTATCGTGTGTAAGCGCACCAATGGCCAGATCAAGTGGAACCAGCATCGCGACATCTGGTACGAAGACCTGATGAAAGTGGCGGGCACTGTCTGCGCGCCAAAAGAGATGGGTGCCGAAGAAGCGCTGTTCATCCTTTACACCTCCGGCTCCACTGGCAAGCCCAAGGGCGTGCAGCACACCACCGGCGGCTACCTGTTGTACGCGGCCCTGACCCACGAGCGCGTGTTCGACTACCGCCCGGGCGAAGTCTACTGGTGCACCGCTGACGTCGGTTGGGTCACTGGCCACACTTATATTGTCTACGGCCCGCTGGCCAATGGTGCTACCACGCTGCTGTTCGAAGGCGTGCCGAACTACCCGGATATCACCCGGGTCGGGAAAATCGTCGACAAGCACAAGGTCAATATCCTCTACACCGCGCCGACGGCGATCCGCGCAATGATGGCTTCCGGCACCGCCGCCTGCGAAGGTACTGACGGCAGCAGCCTGCGCCTGTTGGGTTCGGTGGGTGAGCCGATCAACCCGGAAGCGTGGGACTGGTACTACAAGAACGTCGGCCAATCCCGTTGCCCGATTGTCGATACCTGGTGGCAGACCGAAACCGGCGCGACCCTGATGAGCCCATTGCCGGGCGCTCACGCGCTCAAGCCGGGTTCGGCGGCACGCCCATTCTTTGGTGTGGTGCCGGCGTTGGTGGACAACCTGGGCAACATCATCGAGGGTGCCGCCGAAGGCAACCTGGTGATCCTCGATTCGTGGCCAGGCCAGGCGCGTACCCTGTACGGCGACCATGACCGTTTTGTCGACACTTACTTCAAGACCTTCCGTGGCATGTACTTCACTGGCGACGGCGCGCGTCGCGATGAAGACGGCTACTGGTGGATCACCGGCCGCGTGGATGACGTGCTCAACGTTTCCGGGCACCGCATGGGCACCGCCGAGATCGAAAGCGCCATGGTTGCCCACCCGAAAGTCACGGAAGCAGCAGTGGTTGGCGTACCTCACGACATCAAGGGCCAAGGCATCTATGTGTATGTCACCCTGAAAAACGGCGAGGAGCCGACCGAAGCGTTGCGCCTGGAGCTGAAGAACTGGGTGCGCAAAGAGATCGGCCCGATTGCTTCGCCGGACGTGATCCAGTGGGCACCGGGTCTGCCGAAGACCCGTTCGGGGAAAATCATGCGCCGTATCCTGCGCAAGATTGCCACGGCCGAGTATGACGGGCTGGGCGATATCTCCACCCTGGCCGATCCAAGCGTGGTGCAGCATTTGATTGATACCCACAAGACCATGAACGCCGCGTAAGCGGGTTGATGGGACCAAGCCCCATTCGGTGTAAGCCGGGTGGGGCTTTTTTGTGGGAATTCACTTTGAAGTACCAGCAATGTGGCAGTTGGCGGCTGACAGACTGCTCTCAGCAGCAAGCCAATAAATATCGGTTTATCTCGTAGGGCATTTCTGAATGTTACCCAGCGGTGCAAATGTGTAACCTTGCGCCCAAACATGAGGCAAAGTGCTACATCAGCGCCTTGAAAATGCCCGTTTTAGACGCCCGGCAAAATAAGATCAAACGCTACACTTGCCGGGATAGAAGGGTTTGCGAATAATAGGCCCGCAATTTGCAGCGTTAATAGGTTTAGTATCTTTTGCCTCTGCATAAATTTCAGGGGTTGTCAATGTGTTGGAGTCGCTTTCTCGGTGCTTCTGTAAATTGTTGTCGCATTGAGGAAATATCGGCTTCCGGCCTGTCGTTAGAATGCCGATCACTCGCTCGTCGTCGCCGTGTTGAACTGGTGTAGGACGCAGCACCGCTATTCGGTTTCACTCAGTCGCATCGTGGGCCATGGCTCATACTGCTGTTTTTGTCCTATACCGATGGAGTCCCAAGATGAAGAAACTCGTGCTGTTGGGCGCCCTGGCGCTGTCCGTGCTGTCCATGCAAGCCTTCGCTGAAGAGAAGCCGCTGAAAATTGGTATCGAAGCAGCCTACCCTCCGTTTGCCTCGAAGGCGCCGGACGGCAACATCGTCGGTTTCGACTACGACATCGGCAATGCCCTGTGCGAAGAGATGAAGGTCAAGTGCACTTGGGTCGAGCAGGAATTCGACGGCCTGATCCCGGCGCTCAAAGTCCGCAAGATCGACGCGATTCTGTCGTCCATGTCCATCACTGACGACCGCAAGAAGTCCGTGGACTTCACCAACCGCTACTACCTGACCCCGGCGCGCCTGGTGATGAAGGACGGCGTTGCCGTCAGCGACAGCCTGGTTGAGCTCAAGGACAAGAAGATCGGCGTACAGCGTGGTTCGATCCACGACCGTTTCGCCAAGGAAGTCCTGGCGCCTAAAGGTGCGACCATCGTTCCTTACAGCACCCAGAACGAAATCTACCTGGACGTGGCTGCCGGTCGCCTTGATGGCACCGTGGCTGATGCGACCCTGCTCGAAGACGGTTTCCTGAAGACCGACGCGGGCAAAGGCTACGCGTTCGTAGGTCCTGCGTTCACCGACGCCAAATACTTCGGCGACGGCATCGGTATCGCAGTGCGTAAAGGCGACAAGGCCAACCTGGAGCGCATCAATGCGGCCATCGCTGCGATCCGCGCCAATGGCAAGTACAAAGAAATCGAGAAAAAGTATTTCAACTTCGATATTTACGGCGCTGACGCCAAGTAAACCTTCGCAGTTGTCTGTCCAGAATGGCGCAAGCACCAGGGTCTCTGAAGTTTGCGCCATTTTTTCATCCGCCTTTTCGAGGACCTGAATCATGTTGAAAGGCTACGGGGCCGTTATCCTCGATGGCGCATGGTTGACGCTTCAGCTCGCCTTGTCGTCCATGGCCTTGGCCATTGTTCTGGGTCTGATTGGGGTTGCACTACGCCTGTCGCCGGTCCGCTGGCTGGCGTGGCTGGGCGACCTGTATTCCACGGTGATCCGCGGGATCCCCGACCTGGTGCTGATCCTGCTGATTTTCTACGGTGGTCAGGACCTGCTCAATCGCGTCGCGCCGCTACTGGGCTACGACGACTATATTGACTTGAACCCCTTGGCCGCCGGTATCGGCACCCTGGGTTTCATCTTTGGCGCCTACCTCTCGGAAACCTTCCGTGGCGCCTTCATGGCCATCCCCAAGGGGCAGGCCGAGGCGGGCATGGCTTATGGCATGAGCCCGTTCCAGGTGTTTTTCCGGGTGATGGTGCCGCAGATGATCCGGCTGGCAATCCCCGGTTTTACCAACAACTGGCTGGTATTGACCAAGGCCACTGCACTGATTTCGGTGGTGGGCCTGCAAGACATGATGTTCAAGGCCAAGCAGGCGGCGGATGCCACCCGCGAACCTTTTACCTTCTTCCTCGCGGTGGCGGCGATGTACCTGGTGATCACCAGCGTCTCGTTGCTGGCCCTGCGTTACCTTGAGAAGCGCTACTCGGTAGGCGTAAAGGCGGCTGATCTATGATCTTCGACTACAACGTCATCTGGGAGGCCATGCCGCTGTACCTTGGCGGCTTGCTGACCACCCTCAAACTGCTGCTGATCTCGCTGTTCTTCGGCCTGCTCGCCGCCGTGCCCCTGGGCCTGATGCGGGTGTCCAAGCAGCCGCTGGTCAATGGCGCGGCCTGGCTCTACACCTATGTGATCCGCGGCACGCCGATGCTGGTGCAGCTGTTCCTGATCTACTACGGCCTGGCCCAGTTCGAAGCGGTACGCGAGAGCTTCCTCTGGCCGTGGCTGTCCAGCGCAACCTTCTGCGCCTGCCTGGCCTTTGCCATCAATACCAGTGCCTACACCGCAGAAATCATCGCCGGCAGCCTCAAGGCCACGCCCCATGGCGAGATCGAAGCCGCCAAGGCCATGGGCATGTCGCGCTACAAGCTGTACCGCCGCATCCTGCTGCCCTCGGCCCTGCGCCGGGCACTGCCGCAGTACAGCAATGAAGTGATCATGATGTTGCAGACCACCAGCCTGGCCTCCATCGTTACCCTGATCGACATCACCGGTGCCGCGCGCACGGTGAACGCCCAGTACTACCTGCCGTTCGAAGCCTATATCACCGCGGGCCTGTTCTACCTGTGCCTGACGTTCATCCTGGTGCGCCTGTTCAAGCTGGCCGAGCGTCGCTGGTTGAGCTACCTGGCTCCACGGAAGCACTGATATGGAACGCATCGACCACGTATTGCCCTGGGGGCACCTGGGCTGCGAGCGCCAACTGACGGTGTTCCGCTTCGGCCACGGCGAGCGCAAGGCGTATCTGCAGGCCAGCCTGCACGCCGATGAGTTGCCGGGGATGCGCGCGGCCTGGGAGCTGAAAAAGCGCCTGCTTGAGCTGGAGCAGCAGGGTGCGCTCAACGGGGTGATCGAACTGGTGCCGGTGGCCAACCCGATGGGCCTCGGGCAGTTGCTGCAAGGCAGCCACCAGGGGCGTTTCGAGATTGGCAGCGGCAAGAACTTCAACCGTGATTTCGTCGAGTTGAGCGCGCCGGTGGCGGCCCTGCTGGAAGGCCGGCTGGGCGACGATCCTCACGCCAACGTGCGCATGATCCGCCAGGCGATGAGCGATGCGCTCAATGCATTGCCCGAGCCGAGCAGCCAGTTGCAAGGCATGCAGCGGGTCTTGCTGAGCCATGCCTGCACCGCCGATGTGGTCCTCGACCTGCACTGCGATGCCGAAGCTGCGCTGCACATGTACGCGCTGCCCCAGCACTGGCCGCAGTGGCGTTCGTTGTCGGCGCATTTGAATGTGAAGGTCGGCCTGTTGGCGGAAGACTCCGGCGGCAGCTCGTTTGATGAAGCCTGCTCGTTGCCGTGGCTGCGTTTGTCGCGGGCGTTCCCCGAGGCGCAGATCCCCCTGGCTTGCCTGGCAACCACCCTGGAGCTGGGCGGTCAGGCCGACACCGGTCGGGATGAGGCGATTTTTCACGCCGAAGGCATCCTCGCGTTCCTCGCCGAGCAGGGCCTGATCAAGGGTGAGTGGCCGGCGCCGCAACATGAGCCGTGTGAAGGGGTGCCCTTTGAAGGCACCGAATTGCTGTTCGCACCCCACGCCGGGGTGATCAGTTACCTGCGTAAAGCCGGTGACTGGGTGGAAACCGGCGAACCGATTTTTGAAGTGATTGATCCTTTGGCCGACCGCGTCAGCATTGTCTGTGCCGGTACGTCGGGGGTGTTGTTTGCCGTTGAACGGCTACGTTATGCCCAAGCGGGTTTCTGGCTGGCCAAGGTGGCGGGGCGCGAAGCGCTGCGTCACGGGCGCTTGCTCAACGACTGACCAACTGTTTTTGTGAGAACCGACCGCATGTACAAACTTGAAGTCCAAGACCTGCATAAACGCTATGGCAGTCATGAAGTGCTCAAAGGCGTGTCCTTGGCCGCCGCGGCCGGTGATGTGATCAGCATCATCGGGTCCAGTGGCTCGGGCAAAAGTACCTTTTTGCGCTGCATCAACCTGCTGGAGCAGCCTCACGCCGGCAAGATCCTGCTCAATAACGAAGAGCTGAAGCTGGTGGCCAACAAGGACGGCGCGATGAAGGCCGCCGACCCCAAGCAGTTGCAGCGCATGCGTTCGCGCCTGTCCATGGTGTTCCAGCATTTCAACCTGTGGTCGCACATGACCGCCCTGGAAAACGTCATGGAAGCCCCGGTACACGTGCTGGGCATGTCGAAAAAAGACGCCCGCGAAAAGGCCGAGCACTACCTGGCCAAAGTGGGCGTGGCCCACCGCAAGGACGCCTTCCCCGGCCATATGTCCGGTGGCGAGCAGCAGCGCGTGGCAATTGCCCGGGCGCTGGCGATGGAGCCTGAGGTGATGCTGTTTGACGAGCCGACTTCGGCCCTCGACCCGGAGCTGGTCGGCGAAGTCTTGAAAGTCATGCAGGACCTGGCCCTGGAAGGCCGGACCATGGTGGTGGTGACTCACGAAATGGGCTTTGCCCGTGAAGTGTCGAACCAGTTGGTGTTCCTGCACAAAGGCATTGTCGAAGAGCGCGGCAACCCGCGTGAAGTGCTGGTCAACCCGCAGTCCGAGCGGTTGCAGCAGTTCTTGTCCGGCAGCTTGAAGTAAACAGGGCTGCGTTTATGCACTGAAATAGTGCATGCTTCGCAGCCTTGAGGTTGGCCTCGATTCCCTGTGGGGGCGGGCTTGCCTGCGATGGCGAGGTGACTGGCCCGCCGCTGTCGCAGGCAAGCCAGCTCCTACATCAGATCTCTGTTTGTGTTGAGTTTTGTGTTTACTTACGGGCTAGCATTGGCCCATGCCTCTACTCCCGTTTTTCGTTTCGGATAGCATTCCATGACAGCCCATCGCATCGGTTTCCTGATTTGGCCCAGCACTAAAGCCCTGACGCTTGCGCTGGCTGAGGAGGCCTTGCGCGTTGCCCAGCGGGTGCATCCGGATGTGGTCTACGAGGTGTCATTCCTGCAGGCCGAGCCGCCGGTCGAGGGTGAGTGGAAATTGCCCGGCGAACCCTGGGCCGGCAAGCTGGAAGGTTTCCAGAAGCTGTTCCTGCTGGCCGATGAACCGCCGACGGTGATCGCCTCGCAACTGGGCTCTGCGCTCAAGCAGCTGGTACGCGCCGGCTGCGTGATCGGTGGCTTGTCGGCAGGGGTGTATCCCCTGGCGCAACTGGGGTTGCTCGATGGCTATCGTGCTGCCGTGCACTGGCGCTGGCAGGACGACTTTGCCGAGCGTTTTCCCAAGGTCATTGCCACCAGCCATTTGTTCGATTGGGATCGTGATCGCCTGAGCGCCTGTGGCGGCATGTCGGTTCTCGACCTGATGCTGGCAGTGTTGGCCCGTGACCACGGCGCCGAACTGGCGGGCGCGGTCTCCGAAGAACTGGTGGTGGAGCGCATCCGTGAAGGCGGCGAGCGCCAGCGCATCCCTCTGCAAAACCGCCTGGGCTCCAGCCATCCGAAGCTGACCCAGGCGGTGTTGCTGATGGAGGCCAATATCGAAGAACCGCTGACCACCGACGAAATCGCCCAGCATGTGTGCGTGTCGCGACGACAACTGGAACGGATCTTCAAGCAATACCTCAACCGCGTTCCCAGCCAGTACTACCTGGAACTGCGCCTGAACAAGGCGCGCCAGATGCTGATGCAAACCAGCAAGTCGATCATCCAGATCGGCCTGTCCTGCGGCTTCTCCTCGGGGCCGCACTTCTCCAGCGCCTACCGCAACTTCTTCGGCGCCACCCCGCGTGAAGACCGCAACCAGCGTCGCAGCAGCAGCCCGTTCGAGTTGTCGTCGGTGCCGTCCGAGCGCGGCTGAGCAGCGTCTTGTCCGGCGCATGCAGTTGAGCAAAATTCCCACGGCACTGCCGCAACCGCCTGTCTTCTGTTTAAACTGCGCCATTGCGAAGCTATTTGTCGCATTGGCGTAAACCCGCGTAAAACGGGGGTTGGCGCTATAAGAAGTTGTCGCTTGGCGGCAAGGCCGCGCTGAAAACTGTCCTTACAATCCCTGCATCGCCCGCCAGTTTCAGGCAGGCGTTCCTCTTCAGGAGACTCCGATGTCCGTTGAGCAAGCCCCGGTGCAACGTGCCGATTTCGACCAGGTCATGGTGCCCAACTATGCCCCTGCCGCCTTTATCCCTGTGCGTGGCGAAGGTTCCCGTGTGTGGGACCAGTCGGGTCGCGAGCTGATCGACTTTGCCGGCGGCATCGCAGTAAACGTGCTGGGCCATGCCCACCCGGCGCTGGTCGGTGCACTGACTGAACAGGCCAACAAGCTGTGGCACGTCTCTAACGTGTTCACCAATGAGCCGGCCCTGCGCCTGGCCCATAAGCTGATCGACGCCACCTTTGCCGAGCGCGTGTTCTTCTGCAACTCCGGCGCCGAAGCCAACGAGGCCGCCTTCAAGCTGGCCCGTCGCGTGGCGTTCGACCGTTTCGGCAGCGAGAAATACGAGATCATCGCCGCACTGAACAGCTTCCACGGCCGCACCCTGTTTACCGTCAACGTCGGTGGCCAGTCGAAGTACTCCGATGGCTTCGGTCCTAAAATCACCGGCATCACCCACGTTCCTTATAACGACCTGGACGCGCTGAAAGCTGCGGTGTCGGACAAGACCTGCGCCGTGGTGCTGGAGCCGATCCAGGGTGAAGGCGGCGTGCTGCCGGCCGAGCTGGCCTACCTGCAAGGTGCCCGCGACCTGTGTGACGCCAACAATGCACTGCTGGTGTTCGACGAAGTGCAGACCGGTATGGGCCGCAGCGGCCATCTGTTTGCCTACCAGCACTACGGCGTGGTGCCCGACATCCTTACCAGCGCCAAGAGCCTGGGCGGAGGTTTCCCGATTGCCGCGATGCTGACCCGTGAAGACCTGGCCAAGCACCTGGTGGTCGGCACCCACGGCACCACCTACGGCGGCAACCCGCTGGCATGCGCGGTGGCGGAAGCGGTGATCGACGTGATCAACACCCCTGAGGTGCTGGCCGGCGTGAATGCCAAGCACGACCTGTTCAAGGCCCGCCTGGAGCAGATCGGCCAGCAATACGGGATCTTCACCCAGGTGCGTGGCATGGGCCTGCTGCTCGGTTGCGTATTGAGCGATGCCTTCAAAGGCAAGGCCAAGGACGTGTTCAACGCGGCCGAGAAAGAAAACCTGATGATCCTGCAAGCCGGCCCGGACGTGGTGCGCTTTGCGCCGAGCCTGGTGGTGGAAGATGCGGATATCACCGAAGGGCTGGATCGTTTTGAGCGTGCTGTAAAAACACTGACGCAAGCCTGATAGATACACATTTATCTAACGAACCGGATCAAATGTGGGAGCGGGCTTGCCCGCGATAGCGATCTGTCAGTCGACGTTGTTGTGACTGGCCCACCGCAATCGCGGGCAAGCCCGCTCCCACATTGGAACCTGGGTGATTCCAGGTTCGGTGTCCGGCATTTTTTTATGAAGTTTTCGAGTTAAGGAGTGACACCATGCTGGTGATGCGCCCCGCGCAAATGGCTGATCTGGGCGAGGTACAGCGTCTGGCTGCGGACAGCCCGATTGGTGTCACCTCCCTGCCGGATGACGTTGAACGCCTGAGCGACAAAATCGCCGCCAGCGAAGCGTCCTTCGCCGCCGAAGTGAGTTTCAACGGCGAAGAAAGCTATTTCTTTGTTCTCGAAGACACCGTTGCCGACAAGCTGGTGGGCTGTTCGGCCATCGTCGCCTCGGCCGGTTATTCCGAGCCGTTCTACAGCTTTCGCAACGAGACCTTCGTCCACGCCTCCCGTGAACTGAAGATCCACAACAAGATTCACGTCCTGTCCCAGTGCCACGACCTGACCGGCAACAGCTTGCTGACCAGCTTCTACGTGGTGCCGGAGCTGGTGGGGTCGGCCTGGTCGGAACTCAACTCCCGTGGCCGCCTGTTGTTTGTCGCCAGCCACCCGGAGCGGTTTGCCGATTCGGTGGTGACCGAGATTGTCGGCTACAGCGATGAGAACGGTGACTCGCCGTTCTGGGACGCCATCGGCCGCAACTTCTTCGACCTCAACTATGCTGCCGCCGAGCGCCTGTGCGGGTTGAAGAGCCGCACCTTCCTCGCCGAACTGATGCCGCACTACCCAATCTACGTGCCGCTGTTGCCCGACGAAGCCCAGGAAGCCATGGGCCAGGTGCACCCGCGTGCGCAGATCACCTTCGACATCCTGATGCGCGAAGGCTTTGAAACCGACCATTACATCGACATCTTCGACGGTGGCCCGACCCTGCATGCACGGGTCTCGGGCATCCGCTCGATCGCCCAGAGCCGCGTGGTGCCGGTGAAGATCGGCGAGATGGTCAAGGGCGTCGGCCGCCAGTACCTGGTGAGCAACGCGCAGTTGCAGGATTACCGCGCGGTCATGCTCGAACTGGACTACGCGCCGGGCAAGCCCGTGACCCTGGACCTGGAAGCGGCCGAAGCCCTGGGCGTCGGCGAAGGCGCCAGCGTGCGTCTGGTCGCGGTTTAAAAGCAGAGTTTCGCGGGTGGCTGCAGCCAGCGGCCCGTTTGAGGAGATAGCATGATCGTTCGTCCCGTACGCAGCAGCGATTTACCGGCCCTGATTGAATTGGCGCGCAGCACTGGCACCGGTCTCACCACCTTGCCGGCCAACGAAGAGCGCCTGACCCACCGGGTGGGCTGGGCTGAAAAAACCTTTCGCGGCGAAGCCGGGCGCGGGGATGCCGACTACCTGTTTGTGCTGGAAAACGACGAAGGCCGCGTGGTGGGGATTTCCGCGATTGCCGGCGCCGTCGGCCTGCGCGAGCCGTGGTACAACTTCCGGGTCGGCCTGACGGTCAGCGCCTCCCAGGAGCTGAATATCTACCGCGAGATTCCTACGCTGTTCCTGGCCAACGACCTGACGGGCAACTCCGAGCTGTGCTCGCTGTTCCTGCATGCCGATTACCGCAACGGCCTCAACGGTCGCATGCTGGCCAAGGCGCGGATGCTGTTTATCGCCGAGTTCCCGCAGCTGTTTGGCAACAAGATCATCGCCGAGATGCGCGGGGTGTCCAATGACGCCGGGCGCTCGCCGTTCTGGGAAAGCCTGGGCCGGCACTTCTTCAAGATGGAGTTCAGCCAGGCCGACTACCTCACCGGCGTGGGCAACAAGGCGTTTATCGCCGAACTGATGCCCAAGTTCCCGCTGTACACCTGCTTTTTGTCCGAGGACGCCCGCAACGTGATCGGCAAGGTTCATCCCGACACCGAGCCGGCCTTGAGCATGCTCAAGAGCGAAGGCTTCAGCTACCAGGGTTACGTCGATATCTTCGACGCAGGTCCGGCGGTGGAGTGTGAGACCAGCAAGATCCGCGCGGTGCGCGACAGCCAGGCGCTGGTACTGGCCATTGGCACGCCGGGGGACGACGCCACGCCGTTCCTGATGCATAACCGTAAACGTGAAGAGTGCCGCATCACCGCCGCACCGGCGCGCCTGGCTGCCGGCACGCTGGTGGTCGATCCGCTGACCGCCAAGCGCCTGCAACTGGTGGCTGGTGATCAAGTGCGTGCGGTACCGTTGTCTGCTGCCCGGGAGTCGAAATAATGAATGCGTTGTATATCGCAGGGAGCTGGCTGGCTGGCCAGGGTGAACGCTTTGAGTCGCTGAACCCGGTGACCCAGCAAGTGGTCTGGGCCGGCAATGGCGCCAGCGTCGAGCAGGTCGAATCCGCGGTGCAGGCCGCACGCCAAGCGTTCCCGGCCTGGGCCAAGCGCCCGCTGCAAGAGCGCATCAGTGTGCTGGAAACCTTTGCCGCCACCCTGAAAAGCCGTGCCGATGAAATCGCCCGCTGCATTGGCGAGGAAACCGGCAAGCCTCTGTGGGAATCGGCCACCGAAGTCACCAGCATGGCCAATAAAATCGCGATCTCGGTGCAAAGCTACCGCGAGCGTACCGGCGAGAAGAGCGGCCCCCTGGGCGACGCCACCGCTGTATTGCGCCACAAGCCTCACGGTGTGGTCGCAGTATTCGGCCCTTACAACTTCCCTGGCCACTTGCCCAATGGGCATATCGTCCCGGCCTTGCTCGCGGGTAATACCGTATTGTTCAAACCGAGCGAGCTGACCCCTAAAGTGGCCGAGCTGACGGTGCAGTGCTGGGTCGAAGCCGGCCTGCCAGCGGGCGTGTTGAACCTGCTGCAAGGCGCGCGCGAGACCGGGATTGCCCTGGCCTCAAATCCAGGTATCGACGGGCTGTTCTTCACTGGCTCCAGCCGCACCGGCAACCACCTGCACCAGCAATTCGCCGGGCGCCCGGACAAGATCCTCGCGCTGGAAATGGGCGGCAACAACCCGCTGGTGGTGGACCAGGTGGCCGATGTGGACGCTGCGGTCTATACCATCATCCAGTCGGCCTTTATTTCCGCCGGCCAGCGCTGCACCTGCGCCCGGCGCCTGCTGGTACCGGAAGGCGCCTGGGGCGATGCACTGCTGGCGCGCCTGGTGGCGGTCAGCGCGACCATTGCCGTCGGTGCCTACGACCAGCAACCGCCGCCGTTCATGGGCTCGGTGATCTCCCTGGCGGCGGCCAAGGCCTTGATGGAGGCCCAGGAACTGATGCTGGCCAACGGCGCCGTGGCGCTGCTGGAAATGACTCAGCCCCAGGCGCAGGCAGCCTTGCTGACGCCAGGCATCATCGACGTCACGGCCGTGATCGAGCGCGAGGACGAAGAGCTGTTCGGCCCGTTGCTGCAAGTCATTCGCTATACGGATTTTGAAGCGGCGATCAGTGAAGCCAACAACACCCAGTACGGCCTGGCCGCCGGTCTGTTGTCGGACTCCGAGGCGCGTTACCAGCAGTTCTGGCTGGAGAGCCGGGCCGGTATCGTCAACTGGAACAAGCAACTGACCGGCGCCGCCAGCACCGCGCCCTTTGGCGGGGTAGGGGCATCGGGCAATCATCGCGCCAGTGCGTATTACGCGGCGGATTATTGCGCGTACCCGGTGGCGTCCCTGGAAACCCCGAGCCTGGTCTTGCCGGCCGCGCTGACTCCGGGTGTGACGCTGATCTAAGTGTGGCAGCTGGCGTGTGTGGGAGCTGGCTTGACTGCGATGCGGACACCTCGATCTTTCAGTCAGATTGAGGGGATGCCATCGCAGGCAAGCCAGCTCCTACACTCGCCGGCGCCTACAGTTGATCGGGTTTGCAGAGTCAGATTTGTGGTGTGTTGAAGACCTTTGATGCCTATAAAAACAGATGTTCGTGGAGCCTCGCCGATGAAATCCTGTGAAGTCAATTTTGACGGTCTCGTGGGGCCGACCCATAACTACGGCGGTTTGTCCTACGGCAACGTCGCGTCCCAGAGCAACAGCCAGCAATCTTCCAACCCCAAGGAAGCGGCGTTGCAGGGCCTGGCGAAAATGAAAGCCCTGATGGACATGGGCTTTGTGCAAGGCGTGCTCGCCCCCCAGGAACGCCCGGATGTGGGCGCCTTGCGCCGCCTTGGCTTTGCCGGTAGCGACGCCCAGGTGATCCAGCAGGCGGCCAAGCAGGCCATGCCGTTACTGGTGGCCAGTTGTTCCGCATCGAGCATGTGGGTGGCCAACGCCGCCACGGTTAGCCCGAGCGCCGACACGGCCGACGGCCGCGTGCATTTCACCGCCGCCAACCTCAACTGCAAATACCACCGCAGCATCGAACACCCGACCACCAGCCGCGTGCTGGGGGCGATGTTTGCTGACCAGAAGCACTTCGCCCACCACGCCGCGTTGCCGGCCGTGGCGCAGTTCGGTGACGAAGGCGCGGCTAACCACACGCGTTTCTGCCGCGAATATGGTGAGGCGGGCGTGGAGTTTTTCGTGTTTGGGCGCAGTGCGTTCGACACCCGTTACCCGGCGCCGCAAAAGTACCCGGCACGCCAGACCCTCGAAGCGTCCCAGGCGGTTGCCCGTTTGCATGGCCTGCAGGATGACGGTGTGGTCTACGGCCAGCAGAACCCGGCCGTGATTGATGCCGGTGTGTTCCACAACGATGTGATCGCGGTGGGCAACGGCGAAGTGCTGTTCTATCACGAGGATGCGTTCCTCAATACCGAGCAAATGCTGGCTGAGCTGCAGGCCAAGCTGGGCAAGGTTGGCGGCAACTTCCAGGCGATCTGCGTGCCCCGCGCTCTGGTCAGCGTCGAAGACGCCGTGCGCTCTTACCTGTTCAACAGCCAGTTGCTGAGCCGCGCCGACGGTTCGATGCTGTTGATCGTGCCCGAAGAGTGCCACAACAACGAGCGCGTCTGGCACTACCTGCAAAGCCTGACCCGTTCCGGTGGGCCGATCGGCGAAGTGAAAGTCTTCGACCTCAAGCAGAGCATGCAGAACGGCGGCGGCCCGGCCTGCCTGCGTTTGCGCGTGGCGCTGAAGGAGGCTGAACTGGCGGCGGTCAACCCAGGGGTTATCATGACGGCACCGCTGTATGAAACGTTGACCCAATGGGTCGGCAAGCACTACCGCGACAGCCTGCGCGAAACCGACCTGGCTGACCCGCAGTTGCTGCTCGAATGTCGCACGGCATTTGATGAACTGACGCAAATCCTTAAACTGGGCTCGGTTTATCCTTTCCAGATCAATTAAAGCCCCACGGCTGAGACTTACTTATGACCACCGATACCCTGAAGCTGATCCTTGAAGACACCGACGGCACCCAGCTGGAAACCTCCTGCACCCGCCTCGCCGTGGTGTGGCAGGGCAAGGAAATCTGGATCCAGCACGACGGCCGTGGCCAACTGCTGATCGGCGTGGACGTGGAAGAGGGTGATGCCGAATACGCCAACCTGCTGATGCGCCCCCTGGCGACCAACCTGATGAGCCTGCAACTGGAAATGGAACCGGCCGACGTTGAAGGTGATGACGACGATCACGTCCACGGCCCAGGCTGCAACCACTAAGGAAGCTGCTCTATGCTCGCCCTCGGCAAACTGCTTGAACTGACCCTCGCCGGTCGTGAACCGGCGCAAAAAATTCAACTGACTGTCGACGGCGTGCAGATGCGCTGGCTCAGTGAGGGCGCCCTTGAAGTGCGGCCTCCCGAAGCCCGGGACAACGGCGCCGATGTGCTGTTGTCGTCCGGTATCCATGGCAACGAAACCGCGCCGATCGAATTGGCCGACCGCTTGTTGCATGGCATCGCCCGTGGGGAGATCAAGCCTCGCACCCGTATTCTGTTCCTGTTCGGCAACCCCGAGGCCATACGCCGCGGCGAGCGTTATCTCGAGCAGGACGTCAACCGGCTGTTCAACGGCCGTCACGAACAAAGCATCGGCCCTGAAGCCATGCGTGCCGCCGAGCTTGAGCAGTTGGCCCGCACCTTCTTCAGCGTGCCCGGCCGTAGCCGCTTGCACTACGACCTGCACACGGCCATCCGTGGCTCGAAGATCGAACAGTTCGCCCTGTACCCCTTCAAAGAAGGCCGTCAGCACTCACGCGCCGAACTGGCCCGTTTACGTGCGGCCGGCATGGAGGCGGTGCTGTTGCAGAACAAGACCTCCATCACCTTCACCGCGTTTACCTACGAGCAACTGGACGCCGAGTCGTTCACCCTGGAGCTGGGCAAGGCCCGGCCATTTGGGCAGAACCAGGGGGTGGATGTGTCGCGCCTGGAAACCCGCCTCAAGCAGATCATCGAAGGTAACGAGCCAGCCACCGAGGGCCTGGACGGCCTGAAGTTGTTCAGCGTGGCGCGGGAAGTCATCAAGCACAGCGACGCCTTCACTCTGCATTTGCCGGCGGACGTGGAGAACTTTTCAGAGCTGGAGAAGGGCTATCTGCTGGCCGAAGACATCGCCAAGACCCGCTGGGTGATCGAGGAGGAGGGGGCGCGCATCATCTTCCCCAATCCGAAGGTCAAGAATGGCTTGCGGGCGGGGATATTGATTGTGCCGACCACAGATGTTGGCCTGGCCTGAACCCCGAGACTGACTCGGTCGAATGTGGGAGCGGGCTTGCTCGCGAAGGCGGAGTGTCAGTCAATACCTGTATGACTGATCCACCGCTTTCGCGAGCAAGCCCGCTCCCACATTTGCTTTGCAGTGTCGCTTAAACCGCTACAGCACGCGGCTCATTGCGACGGATCGCGCGGATCTTGTGCAGGGTGTCGGCGCAGGTCTGCGCGGCTTCCTTGCCCTTGTGCACAAAGTGCTCAAAGAAGAAGTTGTGGTGCTCGCTGCCCGCGTGGAAATGATGCGGCGTGAGGGACACCGAGAACACCGGCACTTCGGTTTCCAGCTGCACCTGCATCAGGCCGCTGACCACCGATTGCGCGACGAACTCATGGCGATAGATCCCGCCGTCCACCACCAGGGCGGCGGCGACGATGCCGGCGTAACGGCCGGACTTGGCCAGCAGCTTGGCGTGCAGGGGCATTTCAAAGGCGCCGCCGACTTCAAAGAAGTCGATATCCGACTCCTGGTAGCCCTGGACGAGCATTTCGGCGAGGAAGCCTTTACGGCTTTGATCAACAATATCTTTGTGCCAGCAAGCCTGGATAAACGCGACGCGCTCACCGTGGTGGTTCTTGCTCTTGCTGTCGATTGCGGTGGGTTGCATGTTCTGACTCCTGTTTATGAAAAAAACAGGGCGTTATGAATCGAATGGGATTTAAGGGTGCGAGCGGCTGGGGCATGCAGGCATGCCATCAGCGTTCGGCCCTTAGGCGCCAATCCCGTTCTCTCTTCATCCGGACTATGACCGTCGGCCCCGGGATCACACCGGGTCTGCTGACCTTGCCGCCGTCCCGCGTGAGCAGTTCGAGGCGCCAAGCGCTCGCGGGCTATGCGCATTGCGCGCAATTACCGCCGGTGGGGAATTGCACCCCGCCCTGAGAACGTTGCCGCCAGAACCCTGGCGGCGGAGAGTTTTTACCATACATTTCGAAAAACTGCATAGGGTGCTTGTTAATATCGACTATCGACAGGTTTGCTGGCAGCTCCATCCAGGAGCCGGCTTGATATTTGCCGGTGATGCCCGCAGTAATCGGTTACAACAGGGGATTCCCCACTCGCAGAGGCAGATTTGATGTCGGTTATTGATCTTCGTAGTGACACCGTGACCCAACCCACCCCTGGCATGCGAGCTGCCATGGCCGACGCCCCCAGCGGCGATGATGTCTACGGTGAAGACCCCAGCGTCAACCTGCTGGAGGCCGAACTGGCCAAGCGCCTGGGCTTCGCTGCGGCGCTGTTCGTGCCTACCGGCACCATGAGCAACCTGTTGGCGCTGATGGCCCACTGCGAGCGGGGCGAGGAATATATCGTCGGCCAGCAGGCCCACACCTACAAATACGAAGGCGGCGGCGCGGCGGTGCTGGGTTCGATCCAGCCGCAGCCTCTGGAAGTGCAGGCCGACGGTTCGCTGGACCTGGCCCAGGTCGCAGAGGCGATCAAGCCGGACGACTTCCACTTCGCCCGCACCCGGCTGTTGGCCTTGGAAAACACCATGCAGGGCAAAGTCTTGCCCATCAGCTACCTGGCCGCTGCCCACGCATTTACCCGTGAGCACGGCCTGGCCCTGCACCTGGACGGCGCGCGCTTGTACAACGCGGCCGTCAAGCTGGGCGTGGATGCCCGGGAGATTACCCAGCATTTCGATTCGGTTTCGGTGTGCCTGTCCAAGGGCCTTGGCGCGCCGGTTGGCTCGGTGCTGTGTGGCTCCAGTGCGTTGATCGCCAAGGCCCGTCGTTTGCGCAAGATGGTCGGCGGCGGCATGCGCCAGGCCGGCTCGCTGGCGGCGGCCGGGCTGTATGCCCTGGACCATCAGGTGGCGCGCCTGGCCGACGACCATGCCAATGCCCACTGGCTGGGCGACGAGCTGCGCAAGGCCGGCTACAGCGTGGAGCCGGTGCAGACCAATATGGTCTACGTGCAGATCGGCGAGCAGGCCCAGGCCCTGAAGGCGTTTGCCGAGGCCCGTGGGATCAAGTTGAGCGCCGCGCCGCGCCTGCGCATGGTCACGCACCTGGACGTCAGCCGGGCGCAGATCGAGCAAGTGCTGGCGACATTTGTCGAGTTTTCCCGGAAATGACCGTGCAGACCGTCTAATTGACTGTTTCTATCGTATAAACACGCTGTACCACGGGCAAAGGGCCGATATAATGCGGCCCTTTGCCGTCGCTCCGTCTGATGACGTTTAGCACTGGCCTTTGGCCGCAGCCTCCGTGGAAGAACCTAATGAAAAGCGCAGAAATCCGTGAAGCCTTCCTTCGCTTCTTCGAAGAGCAAGGTCACACCCGTGTCGCCTCCAGCTCCTTGATCCCAGGCAATGACCCTACCCTGCTGTTCACTAACGCGGGGATGAACCAGTTCAAGGACTGCTTCCTGGGCCAGGAAAAGCGCGCCTACACCCGCGCCACCAGCAGCCAGAAGTGCGTGCGCGCCGGCGGCAAGAACAGCGACCTGGAGAACGTCGGCTACACCGCCCGTCACCACACCTTTTTCGAAATGCTCGGCAACTTCAGCTTTGGCGATTATTTCAAGCAAGACGCGATCAACTTCGCCTGGACCTTCCTCACTGGCGTGCTGAAGCTGCCGAAGGAAAAACTCTGGGTCACCGTCTACGCCACCGATGACGAAGCCTACGACATCTGGACCCAGCAGATCGGTGTGCCGGTCGAACGCATGATTCGCATCGGCGACAACAAGGGCGCGCCTTACGCCTCCGACAACTTCTGGACCATGGGCGATACCGGCCCGTGCGGCCCGTGCACCGAGATTTTCTACGATCATGGCGCCGACATCTGGGGTGGCCCGCCGGGCTCGCCGGAAGAAGACGGTGACCGTTACATCGAGATCTGGAACAACGTGTTCATGCAGTTCAACCGCACCGCCGATGGCGTGTTGCATCCGCTGCCTGCGCCGTCGGTCGATACCGGTATGGGCCTGGAGCGGATCAGCGCGGTGATGCAGCACGTTCACTCCAACTACGAAATCGACCTGTTCAAGAACCTGCTGAGCGCGTCGGCCGCGGCCATTGGTTGCGCCAACGACAACCAGTCTTCGCTCAAAGTGGTGTCGGACCATATCCGTTCTTGCGGTTTCCTGATTGCCGACGGCGTGCTGCCTTCCAACGAAGGCCGTGGCTATGTGCTGCGCCGCATCATCCGTCGTGCCTGCCGCCACGGTAACAAGTTGGGCGCCACGGGTAGCTTCTTCTACAAAATCGTTGCCGCGCTGGTGGCCGAGATGGGCGAAGCCTTCCCGGAACTCAAGCAGCAGCAAGCCAACATCGAACGCGTGCTCAAGGCTGAAGAAGAGCAGTTCTCCAAGACCCTGGAGCACGGCCTGAAGATCCTGGAACAGGACCTGGCTGAGCTCAAAGGTACCGTGGTGCCGGGTGATGTGGTGTTCAAGCTGTATGACACCTATGGCTTCCCGATGGACCTGACGGCCGACATCGCCCGCGAGCGTGAATTGACGGTTGATGAGGTTGGTTTCGAGCGCGAGATGGAAGCCCAGCGTGTACGCGCTCGTTCCGCGAGCTCTTTTGGCCTGGACTACAACACCCTGGTCAAGGTTGACGTAGCGACCGAGTTCACCGGCTATCACGCCACCGTCGGCTCGGCCAAGATCGTGGCTATCTATAAAGATGGCAAGTCGGTCGATGTCTTGAGCGAAGGCGAAGAAGCGGTCGTGGTGCTCGATCAGACGCCGTTCTACGCCGAATCCGGCGGCCAGGTCGGTGACTGTGGTTTCTTGCGTTCGACATCCGGTCGTTTCGACGTGCGCGACACCACCAAGACTGGCGGTGCTTTCCTGCATCACGGTGTGTTGGTGCTGGGTAACCTGACGGTCGGCGCTCCGGTAGAGACTCAGGTTGATGCTGAGGTGCGGCATGCAACCGCCTTGAACCATTCGGCCACCCACTTGCTGCACGCCGCGCTGCGCCAGGTATTGGGCGAGCACGTCCAGCAGAAGGGTTCGTTGGTCGACAGCCAGCGCCTGCGCTTCGACTTCAGCCATTTTGAAGCGATCAAGCCTGAGCAATTGAAGGCACTGGAAGATATCGTCAACGCCGAGATTCGCAAGAACACCCCGGTAGAAACTGAAGAAACCGATATTGAAACCGCCAAGAAAAAAGGCGCCATGGCGCTGTTTGGCGAGAAGTACGGCGACGAAGTGCGCGTGCTGAGCATGGGCGGCAGCTTCTCCGTGGAGCTGTGTGGCGGTATCCACGCCGCGCGCACCGGCGACATCGGCCTGCTGAAAATCACCAGCGAAGGCGGTGTGGCTTCCGGTGTGCGGCGTATCGAGGCAGTGACCGGTGCTGCGGCCCTGGCCTACCTGAATGCGGCCGAAGAACAACTCAAGGAAGCGGCGACCCTGGTCAAGGGCAGCCGTGACAACCTGATCGACAAGCTCTCTGCCGTACTGGAGCGCAACCGCCAGCTGGAAAAACAGCTGGAGCAGTTGCAAGCCAAGGCGGCCAGCGCCGCGGGCGACGATTTGTCGGCCTCGGCCCTGGACATCAAGGGCGTGAAGGTTCTGACTGCACGCCTGGACGGTCAAGATGGCAAGGCGCTGTTGGCCTTGGTCGATCAGTTGAAGAACAAGCTCGGTCGCGCAGTGATCCTGCTCGGCAGTGTCCATGAGGAAAAGGTCGTACTGGTTGCCGGTGTAACCAAAGACCTGACTGGCCAACTCAAAGCCGGTGATTTGATGAAGCAAGCCGCCGCGGCAGTGGGCGGGAAGGGCGGTGGTCGTCCGGACATGGCACAAGGCGGTGGTGTAGACGCCGGAGCCCTGGACGCGGCCCTGGCCCTGACCGTGCCGTTTGTCGAGGCCGGTATTTAAGGCGCTGTTAATGAGCCCATGGTCTAGTCATGGGCTCGCTTAGCTGCTGGAAGATTTGTTTATTGGGCGCTCCTTTACGGGCTGAGGCGGCTTAGAAATGGCTTTGATCGTACAGAAATTTGGAGGCACCTCGGTCGGCTCTGTCGAAAGAATCGAGCAGGTCGCTGACAAGGTTAAGAAATTCCGCGATGCCGGCGACGACCTGGTGGTGGTGCTGTCGGCCATGAGCGGCGAGACCAATCGCCTGATCGACCTGGCCAAGCAAATCAGTGGCGATCAGGCGCCGCTGGCGCGTGAGCTGGATGTGATCGTGTCCACCGGTGAGCAGGTGACCATTGCCCTGTTGGCCATGGCGCTGAACAAGCGTGGCGTGCCGGCGGTGTCCTACACGGGCACCCAGGTACGGATCCTGACGGACAGCGCGCATACCAAGGCGCGCATCCTGCAGATCGACGACCAGAAGATTCGTGGTGACCTGAAGGCCGGTCGCGTGGTGGTTGTCGCCGGTTTCCAGGGCGTCGACGAGCACGGCAATATCACGACCCTGGGCCGTGGCGGTTCCGACACCACCGGTGTGGCGCTGGCGGCAGCCTTGAAGGCTGACGAATGCCAGATCTATACCGATGTGGACGGCGTCTACACCACCGACCCGCGCGTCGTGTCCGTGGCCCAGCGCCTGGACAAGATCACCTTCGAAGAGATGCTGGAAATGGCCAGCCTCGGGTCCAAGGTGCTGCAGATCCGTGCGGTGGAGTTCGCCGGCAAGTACAACGTACCGCTGCGCGTATTGCACAGCTTTAAAGAGGGTCCGGGCACCCTCATTACTATTGATGAAGAGGAATCCATGGAACAGCCGATCATTTCCGGCATCGCTTTTAATCGCGATGAAGCCAAGCTGACCATCCGTGGCGTGCCAGACACCCCGGGCGTGGCGTTCAAGATTCTCGGGCCTATCAGCGGCGCGAACATTGAAGTCGACATGATCGTGCAGAACGTTGCGCACGATAACACCACCGACTTCACCTTCACTGTGCACCGCAACGAGTACGATGCGGCCGAACGTATCCTGCAGAACACTGCCAAGGAAATCGGTGCTCGTGAAGTGGTCGGCGACACCAAGATCGCCAAGGTCTCGATCGTCGGTGTGGGCATGCGCTCCCATGCGGGTGTTGCCAGCCGCATGTTCGAATCCCTGGCCAAGGAAACCATCAATATCCAGATGATCTCCACGTCGGAGATCAAGGTATCGGTGGTGATCGAAGAGAAGTATCTGGAACTGGCTGTGCGTGCACTGCACACCGCTTTCGAACTAGACGCGCCGGCCCGACAGGGCGAGTAACGCGTTGCCAGGAAGGCGCGGTTGATCCGCGCCTTTCTTTTTTGTCGGGTGAGGGCGCAAGCCTGTTCTTTTGCCCGTGCTCGACAATACTAAGGCGTGCAGGGCCATGGCCGTTTGGTCATAGGCCCAGGGCCTTTTTTTGCAGACTGTTGTTCCCGAAATGAAATGCGTGAGGAGAAAGGTATGCTGATTCTGACTCGTCGATGCGCAGAAAGCCTGATTATTGGTGATGGCGAAATCACCGTGACCGTGCTCGGCGTCAAAGGCAATCAAGTGCGGATTGGGGTCAATGCCCCCAAAGAGGTGGCCGTCCACCGTGAGGAAATCTACCTGCGGATCAAGAAAGAGAAGGACGACGAACCAAGCCATTAATTTTTATCGTTTTTTATGTTTGCAAACGGGGATGAAGCTGGTTAATATACGCCCCGTGTTGCGGAGAGCTGGCCGAGTGGCCGAAGGCGCTCCCCTGCTAAGGGAGTACACCTCAAAAGGGTGTCGGGGGTTCGAATCCCCCGTTCTCCGCCATTATTTGCTTAGTACGTTGCAATCTGGTTTTTTCGCTAAGTGCTTGAAACTAAACGAAAAAATAGCTTTACATAGAGATTGAACGGCCTATAATGCGCGGCAACAAATGCACTCGTAGCTCAGCTGGATAGAGTACTCGGCTACGAACCGAGCGGTCACAGGTTCGAATCCTGTCGAGTGCACCATTTAAGAGTTAGTTGCAGCAATGCAGATAACTTGGCTTCAACCAGTTGTGATCTGGTATAAAACCACAATCTGCACTCGTAGCTCAGCTGGATAGAGTACTCGGCTACGAACCGAGCGGTCACAGGTTCGAATCCTGTCGAGTGCACCATACAAACAAAAAGCCCGCCTAGTGCGGGCTTTTTGCCGTCTGGGGTTTTTATTTTCCCGTGGGGGTGTGCTTGTGTAGGAATCGTCTGCGGCCTGCATGTTTTTCTCTCGGCCATGTGTTTTCTTTTCTGTCAGCGTCGTCGCAGTTTCATACGTGCGGCCAACACTCAGCTTTGTTGCGCAAGCGCTTGTTCTTTCCAGTTTTTTAACGTTTAAAACGGCCGGGCGGTGTATCATTGCGCCCGTCAGCCCCGCCGGGGCTTGTGGAATACCTCCATGGACTTACCCAGTAGTTACTCAGTACCCCGTTTTACCAATCATGAATTGACTGATTGATCCTTCCGGCGTGCCCCGCTGCTGGGAGTGGAGTTCGCCTATGACCGAAGTAGAAGTAAAGAAAACACAAGAAAGCCTGCAGGATCGCCTGGCTCAAGTCGTTGAGCTGCTGCAGCGCCAGCGTGTGGTCGAAGATCTGACCCATCGCCAGGAAGGCCCTCATCAAGACCGGGTCGAGAACCTGGTCCATCGGCAGAATCTCGTCGAGTTGCAGCGCAAGCTCGATGACCTGCACTCTGCCGACGTTGCCTACATCCTTGAAGCCCTGCCGCTGGACGACCGTCTGACGCTTTGGCAGTTGGTCAAGGCGGATCGCGATGGCGACATCCTCCTCGAGGTATCCGATTCGGTTCGTGAAACCCTGATCGCCGACATGGACGATCACGAGCTCCTGGCCGCCGCCAAGGAGATGGACGCTGACGAACTGGCCGACCTGGCCCCTGAACTGCCCCGTGATGTTGTCCATGAGCTGATGGAGACCCTCGACGGTCAACAGCGTGAGCGTGTGCGCTCCGCGTTGTCCTATGACGAGGAACAGGTCGGCGCATTGATGGACTTCGAAATGGTCACCATCCGAGAGGATGTCAGCCTGGAAGTGGTCTTGCGTTACCTGCGGCGTCTCAAGGAGCTGCCAGGGCATACCGACAAGCTGTTTGTGGTGGACTACGACGGCATCCTCAAGGGCGTGCTGCCGATCAAGCGCCTGCTGGTCAATGACCCGGACAAACAAGTGGCTGAGGTCATGGCCAGTGACCCGGTGAGCTTTCATCCTGATGAAGACGCCTACGATGCCGCCCAGGCATTCGAGCGTTATGACTTGATCTCGGCCCCGGTGGTTGACAAGAACGGCAAGCTGATTGGCCGTTTGACCATCGACGAGATGGTCGACCTGATCCGTGAGGAAAGCGAAAACGAAGTCCTCAACATGGCGGGTCTGCGTGAAGAGGAAGATATTTTTGCGTCAGTCTGGCGCTCCCTGAGCAACCGTTGGGCGTGGCTGGCGGTCAACCTGGTCACTGCGTTCATTGCCTCGCGGGTGATTGGTCTGTTCGAGGGTTCCATCGAGAAGTTGGTGGCGTTGGCGGCACTGATGCCGATCGTCGCCGGTATTGGGGGTAACTCGGGTAACCAGACCATCACCATGATCGTGCGGGCGATGGCCCTGGATCAGGTAAGCACCGGCAACACCTCGCGCCTGATGCGCAAGGAGCTGGCTGTGGGTCTGATCAATGGTCTGGTATGGGGTGGCGTGATCGGCGTGGTGGCCTACCTGCTGTATGGCAGTTGGTCCCTGGGCGTGGTCATGACCGCGGCCATGACCCTTAACCTATTGCTGGCGGCACTGATGGGGGTATTGATCCCCATGACCCTGGCGCGCCTTGGGCGCGATCCTGCTATGGGGGCCAGTGTGATGATCACGGCCATGACCGACAGTGGCGGCTTCTTCATCTTCCTGGGCCTGGCGACGATCTTCCTGCTTTGAACCTACTGGGAGCCGGCACGCCGGCTCCTGCACAAAAGTAAAAATCCCGGGCAAAAAAAAGCCAGCGCAAGGCTGGCTTCAGCTTTCAGTTGCCGATTATTCGGCTTCTGCGGCTGCCTCAACGTCATGAGCAATCAGCGACACAAGCGCATTTTGCTGACGGTGGGACAGTTGGCGAAACCGCTGTAGCAGCTCGCGCTCGTGCAGTGACAGCTCCGGGCTGTCCATACGCATGCTCGGCTCATCACCCAACGCGCCTTCCTGAATAAGGCTTTGCTCCATGCGCGCGATGATTTCAGAGTTCATGCTGCGATGATGATTGCGAGCCACCTCGGCAATGCGTTCCCGCATTCCGTCTGGCAGACGTACGACGAACTTGTCAGCCGTACGGCTGGAATAAATTGCCTGTTTCAATGGGCGCATATATTTAACCGGTTAGTTCAGGGGAGCGGTTTTTGGAATTGGCCGCAACATGTGTGTTAGGACAAGGCTTGCGGACAAATGTTCAACCCGAATTGCAAAGAGGCCGCATCATGCCTCAGTTTTGCCGGTTCCTTGGCGTCAATTCTGTGACAAATATTGAGCTTCCTACAGGCTTTGTGCCAGTACTCATTTTCAAATTTGCGGACTGGTTGGAAAACTTTTCTGCGCAAGAACCGGGCCGCAGGCTCTCGCTAAGATGGGGTTTTCGGGCGCATATCCTATAGCAATGTGGCCTTTTGCCCTTAATTTTAAGACTAGTGGCAAATGGCCGATTTGCGAGCCGGGGCGACATAAGGTAGGGCGGTCAGGCGAGCAGGATTGAGACGGTGTCAATCTCTCGTCACAGGCAGGGTCAGCGCAGGATCGGGTCGAACTTGAAGCGACGCCCGACGACCATGGCGATCACCAGCGCGACTGTGAATAGGGCGCAGGCGCCCAGGCAAAGGGCTTGCCAGTCATTCGACGGAAGGTTGAGTCCCAGAATACCCGTGGCAATGGCCAGGATCAGAAATAGCCAGACTGACTTGGTCATGATGGGCTCACTTAGAAAATCAGGTGTTCAGAAGAGCTCGCGGCCTGTGCGCCCTGTGCCAGGTGCACCGATGATTGTCCATCGCCTGTCATCAGGGCCAGTTGAGGCCGTTGTTGAGCGTGGTAGCTGCCCGTTTGGCTGATCTGCGCGGAATCGCTGTCTTTGCCGGCCTGGAAGTGGAATGTCACCAGTACGGCCAAGGCCAGGGCGTTCAGAAGCAGAAGGGTGCTGTTCATGGGTGTTTCCCCGTGTTCACGTGCAGGACAGTTTTATAAGTACAAAGAGTGCAGTCATCATGCCAGCTATTATTTTGATTTAAATCCTTTTAAAACAATAACTTAAGTTGATCTCAAAAGTATGGCTCATTGCAATATGCAATGATGGCATTTCGTGCCAATGCATTTTGCACGATGGGCTCTGCAGGCTCGTGGGCAACGGCTTTTCGCCGGTTGGGTGGGATGAAGGCTGACGCCTAAAAAGCTGACGGACGACATGACAAAACCCACCCTGACCGTTAACATGCACGCCGTCCGTCGCAACGCCATCTGGCCCTGCGCCTGTCATTAGTCCCAGTAGCTCAATTGGATAGAGCATCCCCCTCCTAAGGGGAAGGTTGGCCGTTCGAACCGGCCCTGGGACACCATATAATTCAAGGTCTACAGCTGTTTTAGTCTCAAGCCTTGTGAGGCTGTGACAGCAGGGTGACAGCAAAAGATTGTCACCAGACTGAAGCTAAGCGTTCCAGCTCGGCTTTGGGTATCGCGTGCAAACCCAGCAAACCGGCCAGTTTTGCGCCTGGGCCTGACATTATCGCGAAAGCTGGGATGACCAATCCCGGCTGATAAACATTTTCCCCTCGCCCCTCATTGATGCTGAAGTTGCCCACCAGTTGCTTTTGGTACAAATAAAGCGCCTCTAAAGTTGTTTCGTGGGATTCCGGGTGCATTGGTTTGTCTCTAGACCATGGCTCGTCACGGGTCTTGAACGAAACAATTTGATCGATGAGGCTGAGTAAGCAGAATTGGCGATAGGTCAGGCCTTCGGCGATGTTGAGTAGAAAATTTGCTTCGGCTTTTTTGATGTACTGCATGAATACAAGGTTGGAGTAGAAATTCGCGAGATAGGGGAGCTTTTGCTGTTCGTGCTCATGCTTCGCGGCAAGCAAGACCCCCTCAAAAACTTCCTCGGCGGGTGAGAATGCCCCGGCTTCAGCTTCGAAAAAATCATCATCTCTTCGCGGGCGCCAGAGCAACTGTTCACGAATACTATCGATTGCTAGCGCTGCGACACCGGCGACTCGCTGCTGCTCCCTTGGCGAAAGAACTCGTTGGGCAATGTCATCCAGCACGACTACGCAAGCTTCACCCACTGCGGCGCCGACCGCGGCACCTGCAACCGTGCCGGCCGGCCCAGTGAGTGACCCGACAGCGCCCCCAACTGCAGCTCCCGCGATTTTGCTGCCATGGCTTAAAAGCGACAGATAGTTTTTCAAGGTAACTCCTGTGAATAGTCCATTCAGCTGGGTAATTGATCGCGGATTCGCAGCACTGTAGTGGTTGAGCAACTCGCGTGCCTGGCCGTCGCGCGAATGCCCAGACCAGCCCCTAGCAACTCTGTGACGCGCTTGTGCAAATCGGCATCTACTGGCCGGCCTTGGTACTTACCTGCTGCCTTTGCCTTCTCTATACCCTGTGCCTGGCGCTCGCGGCGCTGCTCGTAGTCCTTGCGGGCGATGGCGGCCATCATTTCCACCAGCATTGAGTTGATGGCCCCCAGCATCCGCCCGGTGAACTCGTCGCCCTTGGTGTCTTGTATTCCCTGGTAGCTGGTCGGCAGGTCGAGCGCGACAATGCGCAGGCCCTTGGAGTCGATAGCCGCCTTGAGCTTTTGCCAGTCCTCCGCTGGGAGACGGGATAGGCGGTCTATCGACTCCACCAGCAACACGTCACCCTTGCGGGCATCCTTGAGCAGCCGCAGTAGCTCAGGCCGGTCGGCGGTGGCGCCGCTGGCATTCTCCAGGTACACGCTTGCAATGACCTTGTTATGGTCGCTCGCAAACTGCTCAAGCGAGGCCCGGGCACGGCTGGCGTCTTGTTCGTCGGTGGAAGCTCGGAGGTATGCGCGGATGAACATGATCAGTGCCTGTATCAGTTAGGGCGTTCTACTAATACTGTTGCACTATGGGTGTTACTTATCAAGCGAAAAGCCCGAAAAAGGCAAAATAAGCCTGTATCTGGATAGGCATACCCTAGTGAGACTCGCCGGATGTCATTATGATCTCAAACTTTTGCGTGGTAAAAACTCCGGATATGAAAAACCCTTATGCTGTTGGATTTTACTGCGCGCTGGTTGCCCTTCTCGTGTTGTCTACTGGCGTCTTTTTCGGAAATTTGAGTGTGGGCGGCGCTGATAAGGCGTTCAGCTTTATTAGCTCCTTCTCTTCGTTAGTGCAGGCCATTGCAGCCATCGTTGTCGGTGGAATTGCGTTCCACGGCCTAAGTGCTTGGCGGAACCAAATAATTTATGGAAAAGCTCTGGGGGTAATCTGGGACGCCCAAGTCGCTCTACGGCAGATTGAAGCTTCCTGCAGTGCCTATCTTGAACGAATAGACGCACTCGATCGAGGTAGAAGGACGAAGAAGGAGATTACGGAAGAAATTGCCGACACGGCGCTAGGTGATGCTTTCAATCAATTCAAATATCAATGTATTTTGCTCGACAAGGTCGTGGTCAAGCGTGGCTCTGAGTGGCAGGATCATGCATCCAATTTAGAAAACTCGATCCATAATCTTGCGATTGAGATTAGTAAACCCCGGCCTCTCTACACTGCCTGGAGCCTTGCTAACGTTGGGAAAAGGTCCGAGGCGGAGGTTGAAAAGCACCTTTCTGATGCAGACGGATACGTTGAAAGAATGAGTTCGCTACTCGACAGTCTTGCGGAAAAATATACGGTCTGATGCGATAGTTCGTTTAGCTATCAGAGCCGTCGATGGTCACGTGTTGGCCAGTGCGGACGTGCTGGACCGCCCACACCAAATCGCCGGCGTCAGGCCCGTGTGTCAACTCGTAGGGTTTGAACTTCAGCGTACTGCACGCTTCGGTAAATCGCTCTTGAAACGTCATGCTTTCTTACTCAAAGAATCAGCCGGCTGATCGGCGCTACCAATACTTGCGTAGCGCGCAGATGGTCAGTTAGGCCGCTTCGGATTGATCTGGGGTCGCTTTTGCAGAGGTGCGAGTGGGCATTTTCGCCAGCCATTCGCGAAGTGCTTCGGAGCCCTCACAGCCCGATCGCCACTTCTCAAATCGGCCGGTGTACCCATTCGAATTGGCAACCATGCCGCTCAGTGCGACACCGGCATTGGAGGCTGTGGCCAGCACGTCGTCGTAGATTGCTAGCATCTGCTTGAGCCCTTCGATGTCTTCGGCGCGCGATGCGGCAATGCCTGCACGCGAAAGGCTGTCAGCCGCCTCTGGCGATAGCCCGGAGAGCATTGGGTTGGCCCTGAGCACCGCCTCTACAACGTCGGGATGACTACCTGCACGCGCCTCAGCGACCAGTCGCTGGCGCTCTTCCGGCTTAAGGCTCCGCACGATGGCTCGTAGCTCCTGATCAGCCAGGAAGCCAACAACGTCCGAGCTTGCGCGAGGCGTGACCGGAGCAAAGCCGTTGACCACTGTTTGGGCCAGCGTCAGCATATCCTTTGCCGCCTTTTCCATAGCCGGCATCAAGGCAGGAACGATCCCGTCGATCTGCTCCTTGCCCTTGCGCTCGATGGCCGCGGCGTTGAGGTCTTTGTTTCCGCGAATCGAGAGAATTTCTTCTCCAAGGTCCTTGAAAGTTTCCAGCGCCAAGCCCTGCAAATGGCGAACCGACTTCAGCAAGCCGCCGGCCTGCCAGGTACCTTTGGTGCCGTCGGGGCGCTGAATATTGAATGTTCGGGCCTCTACCTGGGAGTGCTCGTATTCGGAGTAGTGGAGGTTGGCCAAGCCAACTTTGAGGACGGATCGTTTGCCGATTTTCATTGAGTTACCTTTTGATTGTCTGGCCATGGTTCGGCCTGTTTTGGTCTGAGGCTTCGCTCAGAATTTGGAGTAGGGATAAGTTCTCCCGGGCGTCACCGCCGGTTGCTGCTGCGTGCAACTCGTCCATAAGAGCGCTGATCTCTCGTACGTCACGATTGAATTGAGTGAGCCCGGATTGCTGACGCAGCTTGGCCACCTGGCTACGGATGCTCATGGCGGGCCTCGATGATCAGTTGGTACTGTTCTGCGACGTGATCTTTGATGTTTTGCCCATCAGCCAGCGGCGGGAAGATCCAGGCACTAGAGCTTGGGAATGGCCGCATATCCATCACGCCTACCGGAGCGGGACGGCGGAGGCTTTCAATTGCGCGGACGTGGAGAATGAACGCCTCTGCCAGATTGGCCGCGTCGTTGCTGTTCATGGTGCGCAGTGGGAAGTGCATCACCGTTTGCACGCCCAGGACGGGATAGTTGAAGGAGTGGCCCACTGTCTTGGGGTAGTCCATCTCCTCCTCAACCGCGTCAACGCTGCAGTCCACTACCGTCAACATAACGAGCACTGTCTCTTCGTCTTCAGCGCCGATCTTTTCCGCAATTCGCTTGAGCTCGGCGCGCATCCACTTAATGCTCATTGCCGCATTCCCTCCATCTGTTCGCGGAGTTCTTCGACGGCCTTCTGTAGCTCGGCAACCTCGATGACTCGGGCAACAGCGCCTAGCCCTTCGATCAATGCCTTGCCCTGGTCGGGCGGTAGCTCGCCGGCGGCAACTGCGCGAAGGATTGATTTGGCTGCGCTGGGCAAGTCGGTGTCGTCCAGGTTGAAGCACACTGTCTCGGCAGTTGGCTTGATTGGCGGCACCAGGCGTTCAAGGATCAGGCGGCAAGCCTGCATATCGCCCTTCTTCGCCGCTGTCAGTACCTTCTTTGTCACGGCGTCTGCACCTTCCGCGAGTCGGGCGCGCAGCTCCTGCGTTTGGCCAGAACGGCCACCTGGATTGCCTGACTGCCCCGGCTTCCATTTGCCGGCTTTATCGCGATCAGTCATGCGGCGGGCGTTTCCATAGCGATGACCGGTTTGTTTTCAGCGAGCGCTATCAGCAGGGCAGATGCTTGAACGCTTCCGTCTGCTGCGGCTTCGCGAAGGCGTCCCCAGGCGGCAGCAACTTCGGAGCGAGTTGGTTTGTGCTGACGTCCTCGGGCGGGCTTAGCTGTGTTCATAGGTGCTGCCTCGAATGGGTTTTGAGTGGCTCAAAAACTCACATTAGGCATGATTTGATCATTTATCCAGTGCTTTTTAGGTGCACTCTAGGTGATACACATAACCGGATTAAACGGGACTGAAATAGTTGGTTTGCAGCGAATCGAGAAAGGGTTTTTTGTTGCAGTAAGTCGGGGGTAGGCAAAGTGATACACAGCCGGGTTTTCGGCTCAGTCCGATCTCAGATTGAGGATGGAGCGGGGAGGGCCGACCTACCGTTTTGGTATGTCTGTACGGGACAACCACATAGGTTACAAAAAAGTGCATTCACATAGGTGACACTTTGATTGAAACATACCCGTTCTTTGCGTCTCTAGCATCGACACGGCCTAGGATCACAGGCCCGAAGATCACCTC
>NZ_JAARMB010000026.1:0-76136 GCF_012985615.1 Pseudomonas sp. WS 5412 | reverse complement strand
TGCATTCCTTATCGGCGCTTTGGTGAAGGGGTGGGGCGAAGTCTCCCACGGTCTGTACTGGCTAGAGTCAGATGCTGGCTTTTAGTCCCACCACCCCTACAAGTCTAACCATACAAGCTGGCTTGCCGGCGATGGCGGCCTCAAATTCAGGACATCACTTAATGACACACCACAGCGATCTGCTGATCATCGGCGCCGGCATCCTCGGCCTGTCCCATGCCTACGCCGCCGCCAAACGCGGCCTCAAGGTCACGGTGTTCGAGCGCACGGCCACGCCCCTGGGCGCCTCGGTGCGCAACTTCGGCCAGGCCCTGGTCACCGGCCAACCGCCGGGGCAGATGCTCGACCTGGCCCGGCAAAGCCGCGAGATCTGGGGCCAGTGGGCGCAACAGGCGAACCTGCAACTCAAGCGCAATGGCTCTTACCTGTTTGCCCGCACCGAAGCCGAAGAGCACCTGCTGGAGGCTTTTTGCGCCGGGCGCGCCAAGGCGCATGGCTACCGCGTCAACCTGTTGCAAGGCGCAGCGCTGAACGACTTGTATGGCGGCCAGTTCCGCCATCACCGCGCCGCGCTGCACGGCCTGGACGATCAGCAACTGTATTCCCGTGAGGCGCTGCCGGCGCTGATCGAGTACCTACGCCGCGACCTCAAGGTGGAGTTCCACTTCTCCACCCTGGTACGTGACATCGAACCGGGCCAGGTGCACAGCACCGCCGGCAGCTTTCGTGGCAAGCAGATCATCGTGTGCTCCGGCCACGACTACCAAACCCTGCTGGCCGAACAGATCGCCGCACTCCAGCCGCAAATCTGCCAACTGCAAATGCTGCGCGCCCGGCCCAAGGTGGAGCTGAACCTGCAACACGCGCTGCTGACCGGCCTGAGCTGCGTGCACTACGGCGCCTTTGCCGACTTGCCGGAAGCGGCGCCGGTGCAGGCGCAGATCCTGCGTGACACACCGCACCTGCATGAACATGGCATCCACCTGCTGATCAGCCCGACGCCCCATGGCGAGTTGATCATCGGGGATTCACACCATTACGGCAGCGATCCTTCGCCATTCAACGCCGAACAGGTGGACAACTGGATGATCGAGCTGGCCGAGCAGACCCTGGGCTGTCAGATTCAGGTCGTCGAGCGCTGGCAAGGGGTCTATGGTTCCCGTGGGCCGGGGCCGTTTTCGTTCCTGCGCGCCGCCGAGGGGGTCAGCGTGGCGTTGATGCACACCGGCGTGGGCATGAGCGTGGGGCCGGCGCTGGCCGAGCGCAATATCACTGAACTGTGGGGGCAGGCGTAATGAACGCTGAGCAGGTGGTCGCTGAAGTCTTTGGCCTGTACGAGCAGCACGGCGCTGCCGATTACATTGGCGAGCCGGTGTCGCAGATCGAGCATATGTCCCAGGCCGCGCAACTGGCCATGGCTGAAGGCTTTGACGATGAAGTGGTGCTGGCGGCGTTCTTCCACGATATCGGGCATATCTGCGGTCAGGGTGAGGAGAACATGGGCGGCTACGGCGTGGTCAGTCACGAACGCCTGGGCGCCGATTACTTGCGGCGTGCCGGGTTCAGCGAGCGCCTGGCGAAACTGGTGGAGTATCACGTGCAGGCCAAGCGTTACCTGACCTTCAGCCAGCCGGACTACTATGCGCGCTTGAGCGAGGCCAGCCGCCGCACCCTGGGTTACCAGGGCGGGGTGATGACGGCCGACGAGGCCCGTGTGTTTGAGCAGGACCCGCTGTGTGCGGTGAGCCTGCGCATGCGCCACTGGGATGAGCAGGCCAAGGCAATGCACGTGCCGGTGCTCGACCTTGAGGTGTTGAAGGCCAAGGCCCGGCACCTGCTGGCGGCTTAAGCCTCGTCCAGGCGCTGGGCCAGGGCTTCGATCTGTTCCTGGCGCTCGGCCTGGCTCAACCGTGCATGGGGGTTGAGCGATGACCATTGCGGATGGGCACGCACCTTGTGCAGCGCCTCGGGCAGTTTGCCTTCGCGCCAGCTCTTGTCCTGCGGGGTGTCGACCTTGATGCTGTGCATCGCCGCATGCCCCCGCAGGTTCAGGGCCTTGAGCAACTGGCGCTGGCGCAGGGCCAACAGGCGCAACACGCTGTCATCCACGGTCAGCTCGCGCTGGCCCTTGATCTTGCCCAGCAAACGGCTGCCGTAGCTGCGCGCAGTTTGCAGGGCGCCCCCGGCAATCGCCCCGGCCAGGGCGGCGGCGCCCAGGGTCAGGCCGCCGACCAGCAAGTCCACACCGGCACCGGCCGCAGCTCCCGCGGCAATCCCGCCGCCGACCCGCACCCCCAGTTGCTTGAGGGTTTCGGGGTTGAACAAATCATCGCCCCAACGTCCGTCCAGCAGCGGCAAGTCGCTGGCAGCGGCGTCTTGCGCACGGAAGCCGTAGAGTTTGAGCAAGGCCTCGACGCAACGCTGTTCGCGCTGGCGCACGGCTTTGCGCAGATCGCTGACGGCTTGCTGTTCATCCTCGATGACCACGCTGCGCCGGCACGCGGCGCAGTCGATCAGCAGCTCGGCGATCAGGCGTGCGGCGCTTTGCTGGCGTGCCTGGCGTTGGGCCTCCTGGTCGAGAATCAGCCGTTCCAACTGTGGCCGTGAGCTTTCCAGCAACAGGGCCAGGCTTTCATACAGCCGCCGCTCGCCATCTTCTGGGGGCGCGACGCTGTCAAAGCGCACCAACGCATGCAGGCCCAGGCGGGCCAGGGCTTCGCGCCAGTCCGGCTCGCGGTGTTCGGCGCTGCTGACAAAGTTGAGCACCGGCAGCAGCGGTTTGCCGCAACTGGCCAGCACTTGCAGCTCGTCGCGGTACTTGGCCAGCACCGGTTCCCGGGCGTCGATCACGTACAGGCCGGCGTCGGACGCCAATAACTGGCGCAGCACCTTGGCCTCCTGCTCAAAGCGCTGGCGGGCTTCGCTGCCTTCGAGGAAGCGCGCCAGGCGGGCCGGGCCATCCAGGCGTTCGCCGGGGCGGTCGAGGCGCTCCAGGTAATCGAGCAGGGCGATGGCATCTTCCAGGCCCGGCGTGTCGTACAGCTCCAGCAAGGCTTCACCGTCCACCGACAGGCGTGCGCCTTCGACATGCCGGGTGGTGCTGGGGCGGTGGGACACTTCGCCAAAGCCCACGTCCCGGGTCAGGGTGCGCAGCAGTGAGGTCTTGCCGACGTTGGTGTGGCCGACCACGGCCAGTTTCAGGGGTTTAGTCATGGCCCGTCTCCAGCCAGGTGAGCGGCGCGCAGTCGGCGAAGGGGAGGTCCAGTTGCTGCAAGGCCGTGTGCCAATCGCCGAGGCGCTCGGCATCCAGCGCCTGGCCCGGTGGCGCTTGTAACAGCCAGACCCGGGTGGCGCTGGCGCTGCGGGCCAGCTCGCCAATCAGCGCGAGGCTGCCGCGATCCGGCGAGCGGCGCGGGTCGCAGGCGATCACCAGGCGTGCGGGCGGGAAGCGGGTCAGTTGCTCCAGCAGTTTGTGGCGAGACTCACGGCTGTCGAGGATGCCGGCGTCCTTGACCATGGCCGGAAGTTTGGGCGGCCAGGGGTGCTGGTCGTCGAGTTCGATGGCCACCAGCAGGGCGCCATCGCTGTGCAGTTCGCTGGCACCGCCGCTGACGTGGTGCAACTGCTCAGGCGCGGCATCGCTGACGCCAAGGCGTTCGCTGCTGGGCATCAAGGCATCGCGCAAGTGGCTGTAGCCGGGCAGGTTGAGGTCCAGGCCCAAGGCCGCGCGCCCGCGTTTCCAGCGCCATAGGCACAACAGGGCGAGAATCAACCGGGGCAGCAGGCCATAGACCAGCAACACCCCCACCAGCCACGCAGCCCAGGCCTGGCGGGCGCTTTCGATAGTCAGCGCCGAGTCGCCGCTGGTGCGGATCATCTCCACGCTGGGCACGCTGAAGCCGAGCAGTGCGGGCAGGCTGCCCAGGGCCTGGGTCACGCTGACAAAGGTGTCGGCCCCGAGAATGGTGGTTTCCCAGACAAACCCGTAGCGCCGGGTGGCCATCAAGGTCAGCAGGATCACCAGCGCGCTGCACAGCGCCAGCAGCCACAGGCCATTGACCAGCACGCCGACCGCCCAGCGGTTGAGCTTCTGGCGTTGCAGCAGCAACAACAGCGCCGGCGCCAGTTGTGCGGCCTTGGCATCGCGGGCAAGTTTTTCGCTGAGCCACAACCACAGACGGCCGAGGCTGGCGCTGTGTTCTCCTGCAAACAACAGGCCCAGGGCCCAGCTCAGCAGCAGGATCAGGTTCAAGCCCAGCAGGCTGGCCAGGGCCCAGAACACATTGACCGGGGCCTGGCCGTTGCCCAGGGCGGCGAAGGCCAGGCCGGCGCCGCTGACGATGGCCAGCACCATCAGCACCATCAGCGCCAGGCGTGCGCCTTGCAGCCAGTGGAGCAGGGCGGCGCGCAGGCCGTCACGTTCGGCCAGCCACAGTGCGCGGTTTTGAATGCGCGTCGGCAGATCGCCGCCGTGGCTGCGGGCCAGGCGATTGGCTTCCTGGTCTTCCAGGGGGCCAGCGTGTTCTTCACGCAGGCGCACGGTTTCCGTCAGCCAGAGTGTTTGCAGAGGTGTAAGTGCAGTCACGCGCCATCCTGTTGTGTCAGTGAGCCTGGAGCATAACCGCTGGCCCGCGCCTCTGGTATTCTCGTCGCCATGAAAAAAACTCTCCCTTTAAGCCTGATCGCAGCCCTCGGTGAAAACCGCGTGATCGGCGTCGACAACAGCATGCCCTGGCATTTGCCGGGGGATTTCAAATATTTCAAGGCCACCACCCTGGGCAAGCCGATCATCATGGGGCGCAAGACCTGGGATTCCCTGGGTCGACCGTTGCCGGGTCGCTTGAACATTGTGGTCAGCCGTCAGACCGATTTGGTGCTCGAAGGTGCGGAAGTTTTTCCGTCCCTCGATGCAGCCGTTGCGCGGGCCGAGGCCTGGGCGTTGGAGCAGGGCGTGGATGAGCTGATGCTGATCGGCGGCGCGCAGCTGTATACGCAGGGGCTGGAGCAGGCGGATCGCCTGTATTTGACGCGGGTGGAGTTGAGCCCGCAAGGGGATGCGTGGTTTCCGCAGTTTGATACCCGCCAATGGAAGCTGGTGTCGAATGTGCAGAATCCGGCTGAAGGTGACAAGCCGGCCTATAACTTCGAAGTTTGGGAAAAAGCCTAAAAGCATCGCGGGCAAGCCCACTCCCACAGTTGACCGATTTTTACTGAAGAAACCGGTTCAACTGTGGGAGCGGGCTTGCCCGCGATAGCGGTCTATCAGGCCTGCGCCAACTCAGCATGCTCATCGGCATTGAGCAGCTCTTTATCCGTCTGCTGCATGATCTGGCTGGTAATCGCCCCCGCCGTCATCGAACCATTCACGTTCAACGCCGTACGGCCCATGTCGATCAGCGGCTCCACGGAAATCAGCAGCGCCACCAACGCCACCGGCAAGCCCATGGCCGGCAGCACGATCAGCGCGGCAAACGTCGCACCGCCGCCCACGCCCGCTACACCGGCCGAGCTCAGGGTCACAATCGCCACCAGGGTGGCGATCCACAGCGGGTCCAGGGGGTTGATGCCCACGGTTGGCGCCACCATCACGGCCAGCATCGCCGGGTACAGGCCGGCACAGCCGTTCTGGCCAATCGTCGCGCCAAACGAGGCGGCGAAGCTGGCGATGGACTGCGGGATGCCCAGGCGGCGGGTCTGCGCTTCGATGCTCAGCGGGATGCTCGCCGCGCTGGAGCGGCTGGTGAAGGCAAAGGTCAGCACCGGCCATACCTTGCGGAAGAAGCGCAGCGGGTTGATCCCGGCCAGGGACAGCAGCAGGCCGTGGACCACGAACATCAGCCCCAGCGCCAGGTAGGACACCAGCACGAAGCTGCCGAGCTTGATGATGTCTTGCAGGTTGGAACTGGCGACCACTTTGGTCATCAGCGCCAGTACGCCGTAAGGGGTCAGCTTCATCACCAGGCGCACCAGACGCATCACCCAGGCTTGCAGGGTGTCGATGGCGTTGATCACTTTCTGACCTTTTTCCACGTCGTCCTTGAGCAGTTGCAGCGCGGCAACCCCCAGGAACGCGGCGAAGATCACCACACTGATAATCGACGTCGGCTTGGCCCGGGCCAGGTCGGCGAACGGGTTTTGCGGGATAAACGACAGCAGCAACTGCGGGATATTCAGGTCGGCGACCTTGCCTGCGTAGTCACTCTGGATCACCTGCAGGCGCGCCAGCTCCTGGGTGCCGGCCACCAGGCCTTCGGCGGTGAGGCCGAACAGGTTGGTCAGGCCGATACCGATCAGCGCCGCAATGGCGGTGGTGAACAGCAGCGTGCCGATGGTCAGGAAGCTGATCTTGCCCAGGGACGCGGCGTTATGCAGGCGGGCCACGGCGCTGAGAATCGAGGCGAACACCAGCGGGATCACGATCATCTGCAACAGTTGCACATAACCATTGCCCACCAGGTCGAACCAACTGATCGAGGCCTTGAGTACCGGGTGACCAGCACCATAAATGGTGTGCAGGATCACACCAAAAACCACCCCGAGCACCAGTGCCAGCAGGACCTTCTTGGCCAGGCTCCAGTGGGTGCGACGGGTTTGGGCCAGGCCTAGCAGTAACGCCAGGAACACCAGCAAATTGAGAATCAGCGGCAGATTCATTGAAGCTCCAATTAAATGGCTGCCAGTCGCCTGAGCGTGCGACTGCGAACCGGAAAGCCTAACAGCTTGAAATATATTGATTTAATACCTTTATGGAATGACTACTGTCGTTTTTGGAATAAGGGTTTGGCGCCCAGACGTATGCCGGTGGCGGTATCAGGACGCAGACGGTCGCGCTGGCGCCGGGAACGGTCATAAGGATTTGTTAGCGTTTATGCCTTTCACTCAGGGAGAAAACGCACATGAAGCTCGCGCCGAGACTGTTTGCCGCCGCGCTATGCCTGGGGCTTGTCAGCCAGGTCGTGGCCGCCACCGAGTTGAAACACTGGCCGGCACCCGCCGCCAAGCAACTCAACGAAATGATTGCCGCCAACGCCAACAAGGGCAATTACGCGGTGTTCGACATGGACAACACCAGCTACCGCTTCGACCTCGAAGAGTCACTGTTGCCGTACATGGAAAACAAGGGCCTGATCACCCGCGACAGTCTCGATCCGTCGCTCAAACTTATGCCGTTCAAAGACACCGCTGACCATAAGGAAAGTCTGTTCAGTTACTACTATCGCCTGTGCGAAGTGGACGACATGGTCTGCTACCCGTGGGTCGCCCAGGTGTTTTCAGGCTTTACCCTCAAGGAACTCAAGGGCTACGTCGATGAGCTGATGGCCTCCGGTAAACCGGTGCCGGTCACCTACTTCGAAGGCGACGTGGTGAAGAACATGGAGGTGCAGCCGCCGAAAATCTTCACCGGCCAGACCGAGCTGTACAACAAGCTGATGGAAAACGGCATCGACGTGTACGTGATGACCGCCGCCTCTGAAGAGCTGGTGCGCATGGTCGCCTCGGATCCGAAGTACGGCTACAACGTCAAGCCGCAGAACGTCATTGGCGTCAGCCTGTTGCTCAAGGACCGCAAGACTGGCGAGCTGACCACCGCCCGCAAGCAGATCAGCGCGGGCAAATACGACGAAAAGGCCAACCTCGGCCTGGAACTGACCCCCTACCTGTGGACCCCGGCAACCTGGATGGCCGGCAAGCATGCGGCGATCCTCACCTACATCGACGAGTGGAAAAAACCGGTGCTGGTCGGCGGCGACACCCCCACCAGCGACGGCTACATGCTGTTTCACGATGTGGACGTGGCCAAGGGGGGCATCCACTTGTGGATCAACCGCAAGGACAAGTACATGACCCAGATTAACGGCATGATGGCCAAGCATGCGGCGGCTCAGGCCAAGGAAGGGTTACCGGTGACGGCGGATAAGAACTGGGTGATCGTCAAGCCGGAGGCGATTCAATAAGGCCCCGCCACAGAGTTGCCAGGCTTTACCGTTGGGTGTAGAAAGGACCATCACGCTTTAATGCATTGTATGCGGTGCATTTGAGTGATTTTTCATGTTTTGCATTGTATAGGATGCAATTTAGCGTGGATGAATTAGGTCTTTTAATCAAACAACTGCGTAAAGCCGCTGGCCTCTCACAGACCCAGCTTGCGCAACGGCACGGGATGAGTCGTGCAACCATCTCTGGGATCGAGAACAACAGCATCCCGGAAGTGGGGATTCGCAAGGTTGCCGCGATCCTTGAGGGCTTGGGATACGAATTGACCGCGACTCCCAGGCGTCGGCGCATGACGCTCGATGAGCTGAAATCAGGACGCATCCATGACCAGGCACAATGACCGACTGTCCATCGGCACTGGTGGTGTGGTGGCAGGAACACTCGGCCGGAGCGAAGAAAACAGGCACGATTCGGTTTTCTCGTATAACGATGCGGTGGCCGAAGAGAATGCCGTCTCCTTGACGATGCCGGTGCGCCTGGAGAGTTACAACTGGGAGTACGGCATCCATCCGCTGTTCGAGATGCACCTTCCCGAGGGGTATCTCAAAGACGAGCTCGTGCGGCGTTTCAGCAAGTCAGTACGCGGCTTCGACGACCTGGCATTGTTGGGTATCGTTGGGCCACACCAGCTTGGCCGAATCAGCATTGTCCACGCTGGCGGTGAGGCATCGCTGCCGCAGATCAACCTGTCTGAACTGTTGGTCCATGACGGGGCAAACGATCTCTTCAGTGACCTATTGCGAACCTACGCCGCCTACTCCGGGGTTTCGGGCGTTCAGCCGAAAGTGCTGGTGCGCGATATTGACGAGATGGCGCCTGATATGGCGCGGTTTACCCACCGGGGTGTCACGCACCTGGTGAAGGCGTTCAATGAACAAGACTTCCCTCAGTTGGCGGCCAACGAGTTTTTTTGCATGCGGGCGGCATTGCACTGCGGCCTTGAAGTGCCGGTTTTTCAACTGAGCAAAAACGCGAAATTTCTTGTTGTGCAACGGTTCGACGTCAGTGATGGCGCCTACCTCGGGTTTGAGGATATGTGCGTTCTGTCAGGGTTGGCGACGCGCAGGAAGTACGACGGGACTTACCAGGGATGCGCCAGGCTGATCAAGTCTTATGTCACGCCAAGCCGGGTAACCAAGGCGCTGGAAGATTTTTTCATGATGGTGGCGCTCTCTGCCGGTATCCAGAATGGTGACGGGCACCTGAAAAACTTCGGTGTGCTTTATGAGAACTGTGCCGAAGAGGCTGACATCTGGCTCGCGCCGGCCTACGACCTGGTGACCACCACGGTCTACCAGGGCAGCGACATCATGGCCCTCTTGCTGGACGGTTCTAAGGCCTGGCCCAAACGCAAGATGCTGGTCCAGTTCGGTCGCCGTTCGTGCAATCTGACAGAGGCGCGCTGCAATGAGTTGCTCGCCAGGGTGCAGGATGGCATGAGCCGCGCAATGACGGAGCTTTTGGCCTATCGAAGTACTCATCCCGCGTTTGAAGGGGTGGCAGACAAGATGGTTGCTGCATGGTCGGCAGGTTTGGCCAGGAGTATCGCCCCGGGGTAATTTGCGCGATTTCTTCGGCGCAAAAAAATGCCCCGCACTTGGCGGGGCATTTTTATGGGCGGGGCTTACAGGCCGTCGAGCATGGCCTTGTTACGCACTGCACCCTTGTCGGCACTGGTGGCCAGCAGGGCGTAAGCCTTCAGGGCGGTGGTGACTTTGCGCGGACGCTTCTCCACCGGCTTCCAGCCTTTCTTGTCCTGCTCGACCCGGCGTGCCGCCAGTTCTTCATCGCTGATCAACAGGTTGATCGAGCGGTTCGGAATGTCGATCAGCACCTTGTCGCCATCCTGCACCAGGCCAATCGCGCCACCGGCAGCGGCTTCTGGCGAAGCGTGGCCGATGGACAGGCCCGAAGTACCGCCGGAGAAGCGCCCGTCGGTCAGCAGCGCGCAGGCTTTGCCCAGGCCCTTGGACTTCAGGTACGAGGTCGGGTAGAGCATTTCCTGCATACCCGGGCCGCCTTTCGGGCCTTCGTAGCGGATGATTACGATGTCGCCTTCTTTCACTTCGTCGGCGAGGATGCCGCGTACCGAGCTGTCCTGACTTTCGTAGATCTTGGCGCGACCTTCGAACACATGGATCGACTCATCCACGCCAGCGGTCTTCACCACGCAGCCGTCGAGGGCGATGTTGCCGTACAGCACAGCCAGGCCGCCTTCTTTGGAGTAGGCGTGTTCGACACTGCGGATGCAGCCATTTTCACGGTCGTCGTCCAGGGTGTCCCAGCGGGTCGACTGGCTGAAGGCCGTCTGGGTCGGGATACCGGCCGGGCCTGCCTTGAAGAAGGTGTGCACGGCTTCGTCGTCAGTCAGGGTGATGTCCCACTTGGCGATGCCCTCGGCCAGGGATTTGCTGTGCACGGTCGGCAGGTCGGTGTGCAACAGGCCGCCACGGGCCAGGGAGCCTAAGATCGAGAAGATCCCGCCGGCGCGGTGCACGTCTTCCATGTGGTACTTCTGGATGTTCGGCGCGACCTTGCACAACTGCGGCACGTGGCGGGACAGGCGGTCGATGTCGCGCAGGTCGAAGTCGATCTCGGCTTCTTGCGCTGCGGCCAGCAAGTGCAGGATGGTGTTGGTGGAACCGCCCATGGCGATATCCAGGGTCATGGCGTTTTCGAACGCCTTGAAGTTGGCGATATTGCGCGGCAACACCGACTCATCGTTCTCGGTGTAGTAACGCTTGCACAGCTCGACGATGGTACGGCCGGCCTGCAGGAACAACTGCTCGCGGTCGCTGTGGGTGGCCAGGGTCGAACCGTTGCCCGGCAAGGCCAGGCCGAGGGCTTCCACCAGGCAGTTCATCGAGTTGGCGGTGAACATGCCGGAGCACGAACCGCAGGTCGGGCAGGCGCTGCGCTCGTATTCCGCGACCTTCTCGTCAGAAGCGCTGGAGTCGGCGGCGATGACCATGGCGTCAACCAGGTCCAGGCCGTGGGAGGCGAGCTTGGTTTTGCCGGCTTCCATCGGGCCGCCAGAGACGAAAATCACCGGGATGTTCAGGCGCAGGGCGGCCATCAGCATGCCAGGGGTGATCTTGTCGCAGTTGGAGATGCAGACGATGGCGTCGGCGCAGTGGGCGTTGACCATGTATTCCACGGAGTCGGCGATGATCTCGCGGCTCGGCAGGGAATACAGCATGCCGTCATGGCCCATGGCGATGCCGTCATCCACGGCGATGGTGTTGAATTCTTTTGCTACGCCGCCAGCACGTTCGATCTCGCGGGCGACCAGTTGGCCCAGGTCCTTGAGGTGGACGTGGCCCGGTACGAACTGGGTGAACGAGTTGGCAATCGCGATGATCGGCTTCTTGAAGTCGTCATCTTTCATCCCCGTGGCACGCCACAGTGCGCGGGCGCCGGCCATGTTGCGGCCATGGGTGGATGTTTTCGAGCGGTAATCTGGCATTGGAGCACTCCGGGCGGCTAATCAAGTACTAAAGGGGAGTGAGCTTCTAATTGACGACTGGAACACCCGAAAAATGGCCGTGTGTCCGGAAGTTGCCACTCGCGTCGCGGGATCGCCGCTTGCTTGGGCCTCGAGCTCATAAACCCGCCGGGGGATGACTGGCGATGAATAGGGTCGATTCTACACCGCTGGCGTCGGGAGGGAATGGCGAGAAGCATGTCCCGGGGCTTTATCGCCCGACCCTCGTATTTGTCAGCCAGCCCCAGAGGCTGAAGGCGATGAAGCTTGCGGCAATGGTCATCAGCAAATGCGTTCCGGTTTGCGCAAGGGCGGCACTGCTGATCGCGGCCGTCAGGAACATGATGCTGTTGCCCGCCGAGGCGGCCGTGCCCGCGCTGCTTGAGAACAACAGCATCGCCGCCGAAATCGCCGCCGGGCGCACCAGGGTCACGGCCAGGGCGCTGATCAGCATCGGGATCAGCAGGGTTATGGTGGTGATGGCGTCAAGGCTGACGATCAGCATCAGTAGCACACCGGCCACCAGCAGTAACCCCAGGCCGATATTGATTTGCCGGGACAGCGAGATGCGTTTTTGCAGAAACGAGGCCACCACGCCGCCCAGCAGATAGGCCACGCCGTAGACCATCAGCACCAGGGCGTACTGGTATTCGGAGAGTTTCAGCCCATCCATGAACATCAGGGGGGTGACACTGATCAAGGCGAAGTAGCAGGCGAACACCAGTGCGGCGATCCACCAGTAGCGCAGGAAGTCCCGGTTGCCGGCCACGGCTTTCAAGGTGGTGATGATCGACACCGGTGCGCGATGGGGGCTGGCGGACTTGGACGGCAGGATGCACAGCGCATGGATCAACATGGCCAATGCCATCACTGCGAACCCGTAGAAGCTGCCTTGCCAGTCAAAGGTGGTTTGCAGCCAGGAGCCGATCAGCGGCGAAAGGGCGACGAACGAGCCGCTCAGGGTCATGTAATACAGGCGCACGCGAGCCCGGTCCTGCTCCTCGAACAGGTCTTCCACCAGGGCGTGGCCCAGCACGAAGAAGCCACAGCCCATGGCCTGCACGCTGCGAAACAGCAGGAAGGTCAGGTAGTCCGATGCCAGCGTGCAGCCTATCGCCCCCAGGATCGACAGTGTGATGCAGCCAAGCAGGACTTCCTTGCGCCCCCATTTATCCGAGAGTGGGCCGGCGATCAGTTGGGAGACCGAAAAAACCAGGGTAAACAGGCTGATGGACAGCGCGACATTGGCGCTGGGCGTGTCGAACCTGGCGGCGAGGGCCGGAAATGAAGGCAGCAGGATATTGATCGGGAAGAAGCTGATCAGGGCAATGCAGGTGATGAGGATGAAGCGGGAAAGATACTGGCGTTTGGCTGGGCCATCGAGGACGGGCGAGCAGGTGGAATCAGACATTGTTTTTGTTTTCCGCAGTGAAGCCAGAAACCGATACTAGTCTGCAAAAAGTGGAATTCAATCAAAACCTTTGAAGGAAATTTCCTGGGGGGGCGCGTGGCTGGCGACGGTAGGAAAAATCTTTCTGACACTGCACAAAAAAAGGTGGGAGCTGGCAAGCCCACTCCCACCTTTGATCTGCATGTTACTTAGCTATTGGGCAACAACCGGCACGTAATGCTCTTGATATAGCGCGTCTCGGCAATCGCCGGGTGCACCGGGTGGTCCGGGCCCTGGCCACCACGCTCCAGCATCTGGATATTACGGTCCAGGTGGCGGGCGCTGGTCAGCAGGATGTTTTGCAGGTCGTCTTCCGGCAGGTGCATGGAGCACGAGGCGCTGACCAGGATGCCGTCCTTGCTGAGCAGGCGCATGGCTTGCTCATTGAGGCGGCGGTAAGCGCCTTCGCCGTTTTTCATGTCTTTTTTGCGTTTGATGAAGGCGGGTGGGTCGGCGACGATCACGTCGAAGCGCTCTTCGCTGGCTTTCAATTCTTTCAACGCTTCAAACACGTCGCCTTCGATGCAGGTCATCTTCTCGGCAACGCCGTTCAGCGCGGCGTTGCGCTCTACGCCATCCAGAGCAAAGGCCGAGGCATCGACGCAGAACACTTCACTGGCGCCAAACGCGGCAGCTTGCACGCCCCAGCCGCCGATGTAGCTGTACAGATCGAGAACGCGCTTGCCTTTGGCATACGGGGCCAGGCGTGCACGGTTCATGCGGTGGTCGTAGAACCAACCGGTCTTCTGGCCCTGGATCACCGGGGCTTCGAATTGCACGCCGTTTTCTTCCAGGGCAACCCATTCAGGGACCAGGCCGAACACGGTTTCGACGTAGCGGTTGAGGCCTTCGGCGTCGCGCGCGGCGGAATCGTTCTTGAACAGGATGCCGCTGGGCTTGAGCACTTGGGTCAGCGCGGCGATCACGTCTTCTTTATGGGCTTCCATGGTCGCCGAAGCGATCTGCACCACCATGATATCGCCGAAACGGTCGACCACCAGGCCCGGCAGCAGGTCGGAGTCGCCGTAGACCAGGCGGTAGAACGGCTTGTCGAACAGGCGGTCGCGCAGGGACAGGGCGACGTTGATGCGGTGCACCAGCAGCGACTTGTCCAGCGGCAACTTGATGTCGCGCGACAGCAGGCGCGCGCAGATCAGGTTGTTCGGGCTCATGGCCACGATGCCCAGGGTCTTGCCGCCGGCCGCTTCGAGGATGGCCTGGTCGCCTGCCTGGAAGCCGTGGAGTGGGGTGGCGGCCACGTCGATTTCGTTGCTGTAGACCCACAGGTGGCCGTTGCGCAAACGACGATCGGCGTTGGCTTTGAGACGCAGGCTTGGCAGGGACATGACGTCGCTCCGGAAAAAAGAGCGGGAGTATACCCTTTGCGCGCCCGTTCATGTGGGAGCTGGCTTGCCTGCGATGCAGACGGCGCGGTGTATCTGACGTACGGCGGCGATGCAATCGCAGGCGAGCCAGCTCCCATATTGGATCGGGGTTCGGTTCGGGTTTTTGAGGTGTCGGTCAGCTTTGCTTAGAGGTTAGAATTCGCGCCTAGTCCAGAGTATGTACCTATGTCCCAAGAGCTTTCCGCCGAACAGATCCAACAGGCCCTGCAAGGCATCAGCGTGCCGCCCCAACCGCAAATCATGGTGGATTTGCAGATGGAGCAGTACATGCCCGATCCGGACCTGGAGGTGATTGCGCGGCTGATCTCCCAGGACCCGGGCCTCTCCGGCTCGTTGCTGAAAATCGTCAACTCGCCGTATTACGGCCTGAGCAACAAGATTGCCTCGATCCAACGCGCGGTGAACCTGTTGGGCAGCCGCTCGATCGTCAACCTGATCAACGCCCAGTCGATCAAGGGCGAGATGAGCGATGACACCATCGTCACCCTCAACCGGTTCTGGGACACCGCCCAGGATGTGGCGATGACCTGCCTGACCCTGGCCAAGCGCACCGGCTCCCAGGCGGTGGACGAAGCCTATGCCCTGGGGCTGTTCCACGATTGTGGCGTGCCGCTGATGCTCAAGCGTTTCCCGGACTACATGAGCGTGCTGGAAGATTCCTACGCCAAGGCGGGGCCCGATTGTCGGGTGGTCGACACCGAGAACAGCGCGTTCCACACCAACCATGCGGTGGTGGGCTATTACACCGCCAAGTCCTGGCGCCTGCCGGAGCATGTGACCAATGCCATCGCCAACCACCACAATGCCCTGGCGATTTTCAGCGATGAGTCGGCGCGTAACAGCCCGCTGAAAAACCTCCTGGCGATCCTGAAGATGGCCGAGCATATCTGCGCGTCCTATCGGGTACTGGGCAACCAGACGGTGGACCATGAATGGGACAGCATCGGCCACCTGGTGCTGGATTACGTGGGCCTGTCGGACTACGACTTCGAGAACCTGAAGTTGTCGATCCGCGAGTTGGGCGCGCACTAACCTTTCTATCGCGAGACGAATATGCCTGAGCTGCCAGAAGTCGAAACCACCCGGCGCGGAATTGCGCCGCACCTGGAAGGCCAGCGGGTCAGCCGCGTGGTGGTGCGTGAACGGCGCCTGCGCTGGCCGATCCCCGAAGACCTGGATGTGCGCCTGTCCGGGCAGCGCATCGTGCTGGTGGAGCGGCGGGCCAAGTACCTGCTGATTAACGCCGAAGTCGGCACCTTGATCAGCCACTTGGGTATGTCGGGCAATTTGCGCCTGGTGGAAGTCGGTCTACCGGCAGCCAAGCATGAGCATGTGGACATCGAGCTGGAGTCGGGCCTGGCCCTGCGCTACACCGACCCCCGGCGCTTTGGCGCGATGCTCTGGAGCCAGGACCCGCACAACCACGAACTGCTGCTGCGCCTGGGGCCGGAGCCGTTGACCGACCTGTTTGATGGCGAGCGCCTGTTCCAGCTGTCCCGTGGGCGCTCGATGGCGGTCAAGCCGTTCATCATGGACAACGCGGTGGTGGTGGGGGTGGGCAATATCTACGCGACCGAGGCGCTGTTTGCCGCCGGGATCGACCCGCGCCGGGAGGCCAAGGGCATTTCCCGTGGGCGTTACCTGAAGCTGGCGATCGAGATCAAACGCATCCTCGCGGCCGCCATCGAGCGCGGCGGTACGACATTGCGCGACTTTATCGGTGGCGATGGGCAGCCGGGGTATTTCCAGCAGGAACTGTTCGTCTACGGCCGGGGTGGCGAGGCGTGCAAGGTCTGCGGGAGCGAATTGCGCAATGTGATGCTGGGGCAGCGGGCGAGTGTGTTTTGCCCCAAGTGCCAGAGCTGATTGAGTGTGACGGCGGCTGCCGTCATCGCGGGCAAGCCCGCTCCCACATTTTGCTTTGTGAACACCTTCAAATTTGGGAGCTGGCTTGCCTGCGATGAGGCCCGCCCAGCCACCACAAGGTCTCAGGCCTTGCCGGTAATCAACCGGTACTTCTCCATCAACTGCTCTTCCGTCTCAGGGTGTGCCTCATCCAGCGGGATGCAATCGACCGGGCACACTTGCTGGCACTGGGGTTCGTCGTAGTGGCCGACACACTGGGTGCACAGGTTGGGGTCGATCACGTAGATCTCTTCACCCTGGGAAATGGCAGCGTTCGGGCACTCGGGTTCGCAGACGTCGCAGTTGATGCAATCGTCGGTGATGATCAGGGACATGGAAACTCCTGCCAGGGCGCTCTGCCAAGGCATCTGAAAAACTAATGCGCGCAATTGTGCCGCATTGGCGCCCGCAGTGCGAGCGGGCGCCGGTCGAGCGGTCTTACTTCTTGAAGCGCAGCGTCAGCGCATCGGCGACCGCAGGGTGCACAAACTTGGTGATATCCCCGCCCAATGCCGCGATTTCCCGGACCAGGGTCGAAGAAATGAACGAATAACGTTCCGACGGCGTAAGAAACAGGCTCTCAACGTCCGGCGCCAGTTGGCGGTTCATATTGGCCAGCTGGAATTCATACTCGAAGTCCGACACCGCCCGCAGCCCGCGCAGGAATACATTGGCGTTCTGCTCCTTGGCGAAGTGTGCCAGCAGCGTCGAAAAGCCCACCACTTCCACGTTAGGCAGGTGCTTGGTGACCTCACGGGCCAGCTCCACGCGCTGTTCCAGGGGAAACAGCGGGTTTTTCTTGGGGCTGGCCGCGACCGCGATGATCACATGGTCGAACAAGCGCGAGGCGCGTTCGACCAGATCGCCATGGCCTTTGGTAATCGGGTCGAAGGTACCTGGGTACAACACTCGGTTCATCGCGTCGTCCTGGCGGAGTCCGTTGGGGAACCGGATGGTATCGCAGCCATCCCGGTCGGCCAAGTCAACTTATTCAGAAGAAAGCACTATAGACACCGCGAATACCTGGTTTTTTCATGCTGTTTTCAGACGTTCGGCCAGCGCCGTCGCCAGTTGCGCGGTCAGGCCGTACACCGAAAGCTGGGGGTTGGCGCCGATACTGGTGGGGAACAGCGAGCCATCGTGGATCGACAGGTTGCGCAGTTGGTGATGCCGGCCAAGGCTGTCGGCCACGGCATTTTTCGGCTCTTCGCCCATGGCGCAACCGCCCATCACATGGGCGCTGCCCAGGCAGGTGCGATGCAGCTCCAGGTTCAGGCCGTCGATCAGGCTGCGGGCCTCGGCCAGTGTGCTGACGTAGCGCGCATCGTGGTGCAGTGGCTTGACCGACTTGGCGCCGGCGGCGAACTGGATCTCGGCCATGCTATGAAACGCCCGGCGCAGGCCGTCCCAGGCGTAGGGTGAGACCTCATAGTCGAGCACCGGCGTGCCATCGCCGCGCAGGCCGACGCTGCCGCCCTGGCTGTCGGGGTGGAAGCCGTCCCGCAGCAGCGCCAGCATCGCGTGGGTCTTGGGCAACTGGCTCATGTCCAGGGCGTTTTGCGTGCCATACCCCCCGAACAACGTGCTGGCCAGCGCCGGGTGCAAGGGTGGCGCTTCGAGCTTGTAGGACATTTTACCGGTGGTGCCGTCCTGCCATTGGAAGTGGTCGGAGTAGATCGACTGCGGCGCGCCGTAGAACGGGTTGATCACCTCATCGAACAGCCCCGCGGAAAAATTCACCAGATGCAGGAAGGTGCGCTTGCCCAGGCGCGAATGCGGGTCGGGTGCGTCCGAGCGCATCAACAGCGCCGGGCTGTTGATGCCGCCGCCGGCCAGCACGTAATGCTTGGCTTTGACCGTGATCTTGCGGCCGGTGGGCGCGACGCAACGGGAGTCCATGGCCACGCATTCGAGGCTGGAGATGGTATCGCCACTGAACTTCAAGCGCTCGGCGCGGGCCAGGTAGAGCAACTCGCCGCCTTGCTCCAGGGTCGAGGGAATGGTGGTCACCAGCATTGATTGCTTGGCGTTGACCGGGCAGCCCATGCCGCAATAGCCCAGGTTGAAGCAGCCGCGCACGTTGCGCGGGATCACATGCCAGCTGTAGCCGAGCTTTTCGCAGCCTTTGCGGATCACATCGTTGTTGGGGTTGGGCGGCAGGGCCCAAGGTGCGATGCCCAGGCGCTGCTCCATCTTTTCAAACCACGGCGCCATCTCGGCGCTGCTGTGGCCCTTGACCGCGTACTCGCTGGCCCAGTGAGCCAGGGTCGGGTCGGGCGTGCGAAAGCTCGAGGTCCAGTTGATCAGCGTGGTGCCGCCCACGGCGCGGCCCTGCAGGATGGTGATGGCGCCGTCCTTGCTCATGCGCCCGATGCCTTCCTGGTACAGGCTGGCGTAGGCCTCGTCTTCCAGCAGCTTGAAATCGCTGCTGGTCTTGAGCGGGCCTTCTTCGATCAACAGCACTTTGTAGCCAGCGGCGCTGAGGATTTCTGCGGTGGTGCCACCGCCTGCGCCGCTGCCGATGATCGCGACATCGGCCTCCAGCACCAGGTCCTGGTCGAGGGCGGCGCCGTTATGGGTCTTCCAGCCGCGGGCCATGCCATCGCGGAACACATCAGGTACGGGCATCAGCTTGTTCTCTTATTGTTTTGGCTACGGAGTGGCTATCAACGTGGGTTACCCAGGCTAGATCCTCGGTGGCCCGGGGTACCCGCAATGGGCCCAGGACTCGGGCCGGAAGTACCAGGCCATGATCACCAGCTTGAGCAGCGAGCCCTGGCCCATGCGCAGCAGGTTGAGGAAGCTGTTTTCCCAGCGATGCAGGAAGTTGCGGATCTGCTCGCTGCTGGCGTTTTCCCAACTGCCCCAGATGCCGGTCAGCGGGCCACGGGTGACGGCCATGCCCAGTACGTCGAACAACTGTTGGGTCAGCTTGAACATCTCCGGCGACAGGTGCTGCAGGCTGTAATCGAGTTTTTTCAGGGTGTCTTCAATGCCTGCCGCCACCACCTCGGCGCTGGCCGCGCCTTCGAGCAACACCGGGATCACTGCGCGCAAAAACGGCAGGTCGCTGTTGCGCAGCATGGCAAAGCCGCTGGCGGGGGTACTGCTGGAGCAGCCGCTGAGGCTGGCGCCAAGGCCGGCGGTGGCCAGGAAGGCGCTGGCGCACAGGCCGATTTTCAAGACGCCGCGCCGCGACAGCGTGGGTGATTCAGTCAGGCTAGGGTTCATTTTTATTGTTGTCCCGGTGGTAACGGTTTTAGCGCACGAACAGCTTCTGGATCAGTTTCTGGATGGCTTTGCCATATGGCGGGTAAATCAGCTTGGCCGCATTCAGGCGCTGTTTGATCAGCACCCCCTTGGCCTTGCTGAAGGTGAGAAAACCCTCATGCCCATGGTAGTGGCCCATACCCGACGGGCCGATGCCGCCAAACGGCATATCGTCCTGGGCCACATGCAGCAGGGTGTCGTTCAGGCACACGCCGCCGGAATGGGTTTCGTGGAGTACGCGATTCTGTTCGGCCTTGTTGTAGCCGAAGTAATACAACGCCAGCGGGCGGGGGCGCTGGTTGATGTAGGCAAAGGCCTGGTCGATGCCGCGATAGGGCACGATGGGCAGCACCGGGCCGAAAATCTCGTCCTGCATTACGGTCATCTCATCGCTGACATTCAGCAGCAGGCTATGGGCCATGCGCCGGGCCTGGCCCTGGTCGTAGAGCGGCAACAGGGTCGCACCCTTGTCGGTGGCGTCCTTGATGTAGGCATTGAGCCGGGCGAGTTGTCGCTCGTTGATGATTGCGGTGTAGTCCGGGTTGTCGGCCAGGGTCGGATAAAACCCGCGTACCGCCTGGGTGTAGGCCTCGACGAAACCGTCCACCCGCTCTTCGGGAACCAGCACGTAGTCTGGCGCCACACAGGTTTGCCCGGCATTCAGCGCCTTGCCGAATGCGATCCGTTCGGCGGCGTCCTTGAGTGGCACATCGGCCGAGACAATGGCTGGGGATTTGCCGCCCAGCTCCAGGGTGACTGGGGTCAGGTGCTCGGCGGCGGCGCGCATCACATGCTTGCCGATGCTGGTGGCCCCGGTGAACAGCAGGTGATCGAACGGCAGCTTGGAGAACGCCATGCCCACTTCGGCTTCGCCGAGCACCACGCACACCAGGTCTTCGGGGAAAATTTGCGCCAGCAGGGTCTTGAGCAGTTGGCCGGTGGCGGGGGTAGATTCGCTGAGCTTGAGCATCACCCGGTTACCCGCCGCCAGCGCGCCGACCAACGGCCCTATGGCCAGGTACAGCGGGTAGTTCCAGGGCACGATCACCCCGATAACGCCCAGGGGCTGATAGATCACTTTGGCAGATGCCGGCTGGAAGGCTATACCTACAGCGCGGCGCGATGGTTTCATCCAGCCTTTGAGGTGTTTGCTGGCGTAGTGAATGCCGTGCAGGCTGGGCATCAGTTCGGCGAATAGGGTTTCATCGGCGCTGCGATGGCTGAAATCGTTGCTGATGGCCTCGATCAGCGCCTGGCGCTCATCGCTGAGCAGGTCACGCAATGCCTTGAGCCACTGCTGGCGCTGCGCCGCTGGCGGCATCGGGTTGGCCGCGTAGGCGCGGCGCTGGGCAGCGAACAGGTCCTGGAGCTGGTCCAGCGCCTGGGAATCTTGCAGGTAGGCAACATTGGCAGACATGGCGCAGTTCCCGAATATTATTGTAGTACCTGGGTTTTTAGAGTCATTGCTCTAATTTGTCAAATGCCTTCGCAGTAACATGCAGTTTTATCCTGGCAAGGATAGACCGTAAGATGTTTGCATCAGGATTCAAGAAGCCGATACCCCATGGCACCACGAGTAAAGACCAGCGAACGCATCGTGCAAACCAGCCTGGAGTTGTTCAACCAGCAGGGCGAGCGCAGCATCAGCACCAACCATATTGCCGCCCATATGGAAATATCCCCGGGCAACCTGTACTACCACTTCCCGAACAAGCAGGCGATTATCGCGGTGCTGTTTCGCGAGTATGAAGCCCTGGTGGACAGCTTCCTGCGCCCGCCCCAGGGGCGCGCCATGGTGGTCGAAGACAAGCGTTTCTACCTGCAGGCGGTACTGGCCGGCATGTGGCGCTACCGTTTTTTGCACCGTGACCTTGAGCATCTGCTGGAGAGCGACCCGGAGCTGGCCACCGGCTACCGGCGTTTTTCCCAGCGCTGCCTGATTCAGGGCGGCGCGATTTACCGGGGGTTTGTCGAGGCCGGGATCCTGAACATGGACCCGGTGCAGACCGAAGCCCTGACCCTCAATGCCTGGATTATCCTCACCTCCTGGGTGCGCTTTTTGTGCACCACCAACGAGAACTCCGCACACCTGAGCGCCGAGGCGATCAAGCGCGGGGTGTACCAGGTGCTGGTGCTGGAGGCGGGGTTTATCACGCCACAGGCCAAAGAAGCCGTGGACGCGCTGTTCAAGGAATTTTACGTGCCGTTAAGTCAGGCACTGGAAGAAGTGAAGTAGGCCCTTTCCCGAACGTATTTCCAGGAGTCCGTTATGCCGCTTGCACAACTGATCAGCCCGCAACAACTGGCCGAGCGCCAGCAGCACGCAGGCTTAGTCATCCTCGATTGCCGGTTTGCCCTGGAAGACCCGGATTACGGGCGTTGCAGCTATGCCGAAGGGCATATCGAGGGGGCACAGTATGCCGATCTGGAACGCCACCTCAGCGGGCCGGTGACTAAAGGCGTGACTGGACGCCATCCGCTGCCGGCACCCGAGGCGCTGGTCCAGCAGTTGCGGGCCTGGGGCATCCATGCCGACAGCGAAATCGTGCTGTATGACGATGGTCCTGGCGCATATGCCGCCCGTGCCTGGTGGCTGCTGGCCTGGTTGGGCAAGCGCGACGGGGTGTCGATCCTCGATGGTGGCCTGAAGGCCTGGCACAGCGCCGGTTTCCCTTTGAGCCTGGATGCGCCGGGCACCGAGCCGGGGACCTTTGCTGGCACTGCGGACTACGACCTGCTACTGGACGCAGAGCACCTGCAAAAACGCCTGGGCCAGCCGGGCCTGACACTGATCGACGCCCGGGCCTTGCCGCGCTTTCGCGGTGAGGTGGAACCCATCGACCCGATTGCCGGGCATATTCCCGGCGCGCAATGTGCGGCGTTCAGCGAGAACCTGGGCAGTGACGGGCGCTTCTTGCCGGTGGAGCAGCTCAAGCAGCGGTTTGCCGACAAGCTGCAAGGTCGTTCGCCGAATGAGTTGGTGGCGTATTGTGGCTCGGGCGTGACGGCATGTCACAACCTGTTTGCCCTGAGCCTGGCGGGGTATCCGTTGGGCAAGTTGTATGCGGGGTCGTGGAGTGAGTGGATCAATGATCCGCAGCGGGCAATTGCTACTGGCGACTGATTTCACCAGGCAAGCCAGCCACATTACTTATCGAGTTGAGACAGCAGCCATTGCGGGATCCGCCGCTCCAGGTAGTACCCGGGCTGTTTCAGCGAACCATCGACAAACCCCACGTGCCCGCCCTTGGCCTGCAATTCAAACTCGATGCAGTCCGACAGTTCACTGGCCTGGGGCAGGCTGTGGGCAAACACAAAAGGATCATCTGCCGCCTGGATGATCAGCGTCGGTGTGCGAATCGCCCCGAGGAAGTAACGGCTCGACGCCCGTCGGTAATAGTCCTCAGCACTCAGGTAGCCATGCAGTGGCGCAGTGACGCGCCCATCAAAATCCCAGAACGTGCGCATCTTTTCCAGGGAGCCCAGCTCGGCCAGGGTTTTCAGTGCTTCTTCGCGACCATCCTGTAGGAATTGGCGCTGCTTGACCCGGATATAGCCGAGCATCTCGCGCATGAAGTGCTTCTGATAGACCCGTGAAAAGCCCAGGCCGATACGGTCGGCGCACTGGTCCAGGCGAAACGGTACCGACACCGCGGCCGCGCCTTGCAGGCCGGAGTTGTCGCCGGTTTCGCCCAAGTGCTTGAGCAACACATTGCCGCCCAGGGAGTAACCCACGGCATACAGCGGCGCCAATGGGCGCTTGGCCCGCAGGTGCGCGATGGCGGCCGCCAGGTCTTCACTGGCACCGGAGTGATAACTGCGGGCCAGCAGGTTGGGTTCGCCGGAACAACCACGCCAATTCAACGCGACACTGGCCCAGCCCTGACTGGCCAGGACTTTTTGCAGGCCGGCGACGTAGGGCGAATTGGACGAGCCGGTCAGCCCATGCAGCACCAGCACCAAGGGCGCATGCGGGTCGTGGGGGCCGTGCCAGTCAAGGTCGAGGAAGTCGCCATCCTCCAGCCATAGGCGCTCGCGTTGGCGTTCGAGGTGGGTGGTGGGGCGCCAGAGCGGGCCCCACAACGTTTGCAGGTGAGGGTTGCCAAGGCCGAAGGCGGGGGTGAAGCGGTGGGAGGGTTGCGGCACGATGGGTGGTCTCGACACTGCTTTAATGTTGGCTGCGTATTTTGTGGCTGTGGCTTGTGGCTTGTGGCTATGGCTATGGGTGTGGCTGTGGCTGTGGCTGTGGCGAGCGGGCTTGCCCGCGTTGGACTGCGCAGCAGTCCCATTTTCTAGGGTCGCTGCGCAACCCAACGCGGGCAAGCCCGCTCGCCACAGTAAAGCGGTTTGCCACGTTATTTAGTCAGCGGTCTGGACCGTACGTTGCCACAACGCGTAATACACCCGCCCGGATTTTTGCTCGCGGTGCAGGCGCCAGTTGCCCGGCAGGCCCAGGGTCGACGGCGCGGTTTCGCTTTCGGTGTAGACCCAGGCGTCATCGGCCAGCCACTGGCGCTCTTCCAGCAGCGCGCAGACGGTTGGCAACAGGTTCTGGTTGAACGGCGGGTCGAGGAACACCACGTCGAATGCACTGGCTGGCTGGGTTTCCAGGTAGCGCAGGGCATCGGCGGTTTGGACGTGACCGGTGGTGCAACGCAGGGTGCCCAGGTGTTCGCGCAGACTGGAAACCGCCACGTTGCTCGCGTCCAGCGCCTGGCCCAGGGCGGCGCCGCGGGACAGGGACTCGAGGAACAACGCGCCGCTGCCGGCGAACGGGTCAAGCACCTTGGCCCCTTCGATATACGGCGCGAGCCAGTTGAACAGGGTCTCGCGGACCCGGTCCGGGGTCGGGCGCAGGCCCACGACATCGGGGAAGCTCAGCTTGCGGCTGCGCCATTGGCCGCCAATGATGCGCAGCTGGCCCACACCGTTATGCACGTTATGGACAGGTTTTTTAGGGCGGGATGGACTAGCCATTAATGCTCCGGAACCCCGAGCGGCTGCTCGGCAGGTTTATCAGTGGGGGGCGGTAGTGGCTTTTGCGCGGTGGTGGGACCAGCGGTCACGATCACCATTTTATCGCTGCTCAAGTGCTTGTTCATTGCGGCCTTGACCTGTTCGGTAGTCAGGGCCTGGGATTGCTTCATGAAATCTTCCAGGTAGTTGAGCGGCAGGTTGTAGAAACCCATGGCGCCCAGTTGCCCGACGATATCGGCGTTGCTCGCAGTGGACAGCGGGAAGCTGCCGGCCAGTTCGCGCTTGGCGTCATCCAGTTCTTTTTGCGTCGGCCCGGTCTTGAGGTAGTCGGCCAGCACTTGCTCCACCAGGCGCAAGGTGCCGCCGCTCATCTCGGCGCGGGTCTGCAGGTTGATCATGAACGGACCACGCACCTGCATCGGCGAAAAGCCCGAGTACACGCCATAGGTCAGGCCGCGCTTCTCGCGCACTTCGCTCATCAAGCGAGTGCCAAAGCCACCGCCGCCAAGGATCTGGTTGCCCAGGGACAGGGCCGCGTAGTCCGGATCGGCGCGGTTGATGCCCAGTTGTGCGAACAACAGGTGCGTCTGCTTGGAGGGAAACTCGATATGCCCCAGGCCGGCCTTGGGCTCGGTCGGCTCGGCGATCTTCGCCAGTGCCGGGCCCTTGGGCAGGGATGCGGACACCTTGGCTGCCATGGCTTCGGCGTCGGCACGGGACAGGTCGCCGACCATCGCGATCACCGCGTTACCGGCGGCGTAGGCCTTGGCGTGGAATGCCTTCAGCTGTGCCTGGGTAATGGCCGGAACGCTCTCGGGCGTGCCTTCGCTCGGGTGCGCATAGGGATGGTCGCCGTACAGGCGCTTGAACAGCTCGATGCTCGCCAGCTTGCCCGGGTTCTGCTTCTGGTACTCGAAGCTGGCCAGCAACTGGTTCTTGATCCGCGCCAGGGAGTCGGCGGGGAAGGTCGGCTGGCCGATCACCTGGTCAAACAGCGTGAGGGCGGCCTCGCGCTTGTCGGCGGCACTGAGGCTGCGCAGCGACACCAGCGCCATATCGCGGTAGGCACCGTTGCTGAAATCCGCGCCCAGGCCTTCAAAACCGGCGGCAATCTGCCCCACATCCTTGCCCGGCACGCCTTCGTTGAGCATGGCGTTGGTCAGCAGGGCCAGGCCCGGCGTGTTGCCGTCCTGGCTGCTGCCGGCAGCGAACAGGATGCGCATGTCGAACATCGGCAGTTCGTGGGCTTCGACGAACAGCACCTTGGCGCCTTCGGCGGTGTTCCAGGTCTGCACGTTGAGCTGGCGGTTGGTTGGGTTCTTGCCGTCCAGTTCTGCCAGGGATTGCAGGGTCTTGCTGGACTTGGCCTGCTCCAGCGCCGGGCTGGCAACGGAGTCGTCCGGGCGACCGATATACACCGCGACTGCCGCCACCAGAGTCACGACGATCAGGCCAGGCAGCACCAGGCGGTTGTTTTTGCGATCACTCATGAGTGCTCTCCTGTGGCATGACATGGGCGACACTCAGGCGTTCGCGGGTGAAATACGTGCGCGCGGCCTTCTGGATGTCTTCGGGCGTCACGCTTTGCAGTTCGGCAAGCTCGGTGTCCATGAGTTTCCACGACAGGCCGACCGTTTCCAGGGAGCCAATGGCTGTGGCCTGGCTGGTGATGGAGTCACGCTCGTAGACCAACCCGGCAATGACCTGGGCGCGAATACGCTCCAGTTCCTCGGCGGTCGGTGGCTTGGCCTTGAGTTCATCCAGTAGGCGCCAGAGCCCGGCTTCGGCCTGGGCCACGGTTTTCTTCTTCTGCTGGTTGGGGGTGGCGCTCAAGGTGAACAGGCTGTCGCCGCGGGTGTAGGCGTCGTAGCTGGTCGAGGCAGCCGACACCAATTCTTCACCGCGTTCCAGCTGGCTCGGGATGCGCGCGCTGTAGCCGCCATCGAGCAGTGCCGAGATCAGGCGCAGGGCGTTGACCGAGCGCTTGTCTTCGGCGGTGGCCAGGCCCGGTACGTTGAAGCCGAGGATGACGCTCGGTAGCTGCGTCTGCACATGCATGGTCAGCAGGCGTTCGCCCGGCTCGGCCAGTTCCAGGGGCTTCTTCGCCGGTGGCACGTCACGCTTGGGGATCGGGCCGAAGTAACGCTGGGCCAGGGTTTTCACCTCGTCCGAGGTCACGTCGCCGACCACCACCAGGGTGGCGTTGTTCGGCACATACCAGGATTGGTACCAGTGGCGCAGTTCCTCGACCTTCATGCGGTCCAGGTCGGCCATCCAGCCGATGGTCGGCGTGTGATAGCCGCTGGCCGGGTAGGCCATGGCCTTGAAGCGTTCGAAGGCCTTGGACATTGGATTGTCATCGGTGCGCAGGCGGCGCTCCTCCTTGATGACTTCGATCTCGCGGCTGAATTCGTCGGCCGGCAGGCGCAGGGTGGCCATGCGGTCGGCTTCCAGCTCCAGGGCCACGCCCAGGCGGTCGCGGGCCAGCACTTGGTAGTAGGCGGTGTAGTCGTCGCTGGTGAAGGCGTTCTCTTCGGCGCCCAGGTCGCGCAGGATCAACGAGGCTTCGCCGGGGCCGGTCTTGGAGCTGCCCTTGAACATCATGTGTTCCAGGGCGTGGGACAAACCGGTCTGGCCAGGGGTTTCATAGCTGGAGCCGACCTTGTACCAGACCTGCGAGACCACCACCGGGGCGCGATGGTCTTCGCGCACGACGACCTTGAGGCCGTTGTCCAGGGTGAATTCATGGGTGGGTTGTGGGTCGGCAGCCAAGGCTGAAAGGGGCAGACAAACTGTGCTGAGCAGCAGGCCTGCGGCGCGGCGGGCTAGAGCATTCATTCGTTTTTAAACCTGTTGGGCTGCCCGCTTGGTCTTAGCGTCGGCGGGCGAGGAGGTGCTAGGATACTGATCCGTATTAGCGGCGGCCACTGCGGCTGTCATATCGTTTCGGATCCAGTCGTCGTAAAGATGGAGTTATCCGTGGGTTTCCCCGGTTTTAATTCGCTTTTCGCCGATTTTATCGCTTCAGTCCTATATTGAATCGATTTGTTGAGGCTGTATTCACGCCTCACAAAATGCTGCGCATGAACAAGCTGGCTAAAAAACAGTCTGTTGCGCATCGAATATTATTTACCGAGGCGCCTCCTTGGCGCGTCGCTACCGTGAGATAGCCGTCCTCCATGTTTGGTTCCAACGACGACAAGAAGAGCCCAGCTGCGGCTGGCGAGAAAAAAGGCCTGTTCGGATGGCTGCGCAAAAAGCCGCAGGAAACCGTCGTCGAACAGCCGCAAGTCCAACCTGAGTCGGTGCCTGAGCCTGTTCTGCAAGCGGAACCGGCGATTGAGCCCGTGGCCGAGCCTGTCGTCGAGACGCCAGCGCCGGTGGTGCTGCCTATCGCCGAGCCGGTCTTGCAGCCGGAGGTGGAGGCTGCGCCAGAGCCAGAGCCAGAGCATAAGCCGTGGCCGTCATTGCCGGTGGCTGAAGAGCCTGTTGCGTTGGTCGAGGATGTGCAGGCCGAACATGTGACGCCGCCGATCCCTGTGGTGGTGGAGCCGGTCCAGGTCGCCGTCGAGCCCCAGCCCGTTTTCGTTGAGCCGGCGCCGTTGGTGGTCGAGCCAGTGGTTGCCGAGCCCGTTGCGGTGGTTGCCGAACCCGTCGCTGCACCTGCTGAAACCAGTAAGACCGGCTTCTTCGCCCGCCTCAAGCAAGGCCTGAGCAAGACCAGCGCGAGCATCGGCGAAGGCATGGCCAGCCTGTTCCTGGGCAAGAAGATCATTGATGACGAGTTGCTCGAAGATATCGAGACCCGCCTGCTGACCGCTGACGTGGGCGTCGAAGCCACTGCCGTGATCATCCAGAGCCTGACCCAGAAGGTGGCGCGCAAGCAGCTCACCGACGCCGACGCGCTTTACAAGTCATTGCAGGCCGAACTGGCCGCCATGCTCAAGCCGGTGGAAGCACCGCTGGTGATTACCGAGAAAAAACCCTTTGTGATCCTGGTGGTCGGCGTCAACGGCGCCGGCAAGACCACCACCATCGGCAAGCTGGCGAAGAAGCTGCAACTGGAAGGCAAGAAAGTCATGCTCGCCGCCGGTGACACCTTCCGCGCCGCCGCCGTAGAGCAATTGCAGGTGTGGGGCGAGCGCAACAAGATCCCGGTGATCGCCCAGCATACCGGCGCCGATTCTGCCTCGGTGATCTTCGACGCCGTGCAGGCCGCCAAGGCCCGCAACATCGACGTACTGATTGCCGATACCGCTGGTCGCCTGCATACCAAAGACAACTTGATGGAAGAGTTGAAGAAAGTCCGCCGGGTGATGGGCAAGCTCGACGCCGACGCGCCGCACGAGGTGCTGTTGGTGCTGGACGCCGGTACTGGGCAGAACGCCATCAGCCAGGCCAAGCAATTCAACCAGACAGTCCAACTGACTGGCCTGGCGTTGACTAAGCTCGATGGCACGGCCAAGGGGGGGGTGATTTTCGCCCTGGCTAAACAATTCGGGCTGCCGATTCGTTATATCGGTGTAGGCGAAGGTATTGATGACCTGCGCACGTTTGAGGCCGAACCCTTTGTCCAGGCACTGTTTGCCGAGCGGGAGCGTTCATGATTCGTTTTGAACAGGTGGGCAAGCGCTACGCCAACGGGCATGTCGGCTTGCATGAGCTGAGTTTCCGGGTGCGCCGTGGCGAGTTCTTGTTTGTCACCGGTCATTCCGGGGCCGGCAAAAGTACGTTGCTGCGCCTGCTGCTGGCCATGGAGCGCCCGACCACCGGCAAACTGCTGCTGGCAGGCCAGGATCTGGCCACCATCAGCAATGCGCAGATCCCGTTCCTGCGCCGGCAGATCGGCGTGGTGTTCCAGAACCACCAGTTGCTGTTCGATCGCACGGTGTTCAATAACATCGCCCTGCCATTGCAGATCCTCGGGCTGTCCAAGGCCGAGATCGTCAAGCGTGTGGATTCGGCCCTGGAGCGCGTGGCGCTGTCGGACAAGACCGACCTGTATCCCGGCGACCTGTCCACCGGCCAGCAACAGCGCGTCGGCATTGCCCGCGCCATCGTCCATCGCCCGGCCTTGCTGCTGGCGGACGAACCCACCGGTAACCTCGACCCGCGCCTGGCGGCGGAGATCATGGGTGTCTTTGAAGACATCAACCGCCTGGGCACCAGTGTGCTGATTGCCAGTCACGACCTGGCATTGATCGCGCGTATGCGCCATCGCATGTTGACCCTGCAGCGCGGGCGCCTGATCGGTGACGGGGAGGCCGGCGTATGAGTGCCACACGCAGCCCTAAAGTTTCCGAGCGCGTGGCGCCGAAAGCCGCCGACCCGCAACCGCAGAAAAAGAAACGCGACGATGATGACGGTCCTGACTTCAGCACCTTGCTGCACGCCTGGATCGAAAGCCATCGCGCCAGCCTGGTGGACAGCCTGCGCCGCCTGGGCAAGCAGCCGATTGGCAGCTTCTTCACCTGCCTGGTGATGGCCGTGGCGTTGAGCCTGCCGATGGGTTTGTCGTTGCTGCTGAATAATGTCGAGCGCCTGGGCGGTTCCTGGCAGCGCGCGGCGCAGATTTCCCTGTACCTGCAACTGGATGCCAGCGCCACTGAAGGCGAGGCCCTGCGCGAGCAGATCAAGAACCTGCCGGGTGTGGCGGATGCCGAGTACATCAGCCGCGACCAGGCGCTGGAAGAGTTCCAGCAACAGTCCGGCCTGGGTGAGGCGCTCAAGGAGCTGCCGCAGAACCCGCTGCCAGGGGTTGTGCTGGTCACGCCCAATGAAATCGACAAGACGGCCCTTGAAGCATTAAGACAAAAATTGGCTGAACTGCCCAAGGTGCAACAGGCGCAGCTTGATTTAGTGTGGGTCGAGCGTCTGGCGGCGATTCTCAAGCTGGGCGACCGGTTTGTCTTCGGCCTGACGGTGTTGCTGGTTTCTGCATTACTTTTGGTGATAGGCAATACCATTCGTCTTCATATTGAAAACCGCCGCACCGAGATAGAAGTGATTAAACTGGTCGGCGGCACAGACAGCTATGTGCGTCGTCCTTTTCTATATATGGGCGCGCTTTATGGCTTCGGTGCGGGGATTCTGTCCTGGGGCGTCCTGGCGTTTGGCCTGGATTGGCTGAACGACGCGGTAGTCGGCCTGGCCGGATTGTATGGCAGTGACTTTGCCCTGGCTGGCGTACCTGCGGCCGATGGTCTATCACTCTTGCTTGGCGCGGTGTTGTTGGGGTATATCGGTGCTTGGATTGCGGTCGCACGGCATCTACGTGAGCTGGCGCCGAAGTAGTTAATGTCAGATTAATGTGGTTTCGTTTGTATTGACCGTATCAGTGGTTTAGGGAACTTGTCCTACGGTTCCCGGTCAATTTTCGCAGTGCTGAACTGCACGAGTTATGTGAGTCGGAGGTTTTTTCGTATGACCACTTCTTTGCAACCTGCTTATGCTCTGGTCCCGGGTGCGAACCTGGAGGCTTATGTGCACACGGTCAACAGCATTCCATTGCTGACGCCTGAGCAGGAGCGTGAACTGGCCGAGAGTCTCTACTATGAGCAGGATTTGGGGGCGGCTCGGCAGATGGTGCTCGCCCACCTGCGTTTTGTCGTACATATCGCCCGTAGCTATAGCGGCTACGGCCTGGCCCAGGCTGACCTGATCCAGGAAGGCAACGTCGGCCTGATGAAGGCTGTAAAACGCTTCAACCCGGAAATGGGTGTGCGCCTGGTGTCGTTCGCTGTGCACTGGATCAAGGCGGAAATCCACGAGTTCATCCTGCGCAACTGGCGCATCGTGAAAGTGGCGACCACCAAGGCCCAGCGCAAGCTGTTCTTCAACCTGCGCAGCCAGAAGAAACGCCTGGCGTGGCTGAACAACGAGGAAGTCCACCGTGTGGCGGAAAGCCTCGGTGTGGAGCCTCGGGAAGTGCGCGAGATGGAAAGTCGCCTGACCGGCCATGACATGGCCTTCGACCCGGCCGCCGAAGCGGACGACGACAGCGCTTTCCAATCGCCGGCCAACTACCTGGAAGACCACCGGTACGACCCGGCGCGTCAACTGGAAGATGCCGATTGGAGCGACAACTCCAACCACAACCTGCACGAAGCGCTGGAAGTGCTGGACGACCGCAGCCGTGACATCCTCTACCAGCGCTGGCTGGCAGAAGAAAAAGCCACGCTGCACGACCTGGCGCAGAAGTACAACGTGTCGGCCGAGCGTATTCGTCAGCTTGAGAAGAGCGCGATGAATAAGCTGAAACTGTCGATCGCCGCCTAACACGCTGCGAACGACCAAAAAAATGCCCCGATCGAAAGATCGGGGCATTTTTGTTCGTGCCCGAAAAACCTCAAGCCTTACGCGGTCCAAGGTGTAGGCGCTGGCTGGCCTGCGATCGCGGTGGGTCAGCCAGCCCTATTGGGTGGTGTCAGTTGGCCCACGGCGCCTGCCGCGTACTGTTCAGCTCATTCAAATAGCCGGTACCACCCAACTGCCCCATCTGCTGACGAATCCAAGCCGCCCGCCGCGCCACATACGCCGTCGGATGGCTGGCACTCCACACCCGTGGATTAGGCAGTACAGCGGCCAGATAGCTGGCCTGCTGCCGCGAAAGTCCCTTGGCACCCACGCCAAAATGATGCCGCGCCGCCGCCTCTGCGCCAAACACCCCTTCATCCCACTCCACACTGTTGAGGTACACCTCAAGGATCCGCTGCTTGGGCCACAGGATCTCGATCAACCCGGTAAACCAGGCTTCCAGGCCCTTGCGCAAATAACTGCGGCCGGCCCACAGGAACAGGTTCTTCGATACCTGCTGGCTCAGCGTACTGGCACCGCGAATCGAACCACCGCGCTCGTTATGCAGCAAAGCGGCCTGGATCGCACCAAAGTCAAAGCCCCAATGCTGCGGGAAGCGCTGGTCCTCGCCGGCCATCACCGCGACTTTCAGGTCATCGGAGATCTCATCCCACGGCACCCAGGTCCGTTGCAGGTCAATGGGCTCGCTGTCGATCCAGGATTCGATCTTGCGCTCGACCATCAGTGCGGTGAACGGCGGCGGGACGACACGAAACAGCAGCACCAGCAAAACACTGCCGATGACAAACCATTTCACGACTTTGAGAAAACGACTGAAGAGGACACGCAGCATAGAGATGGCTTGGCCGAACCCGTTGAGCGGGCCATTATACAGACCCTGCCCAATGAGTCTGACTGGAGTTCCTCATGTTGCGTGGCTTTCTGATGCTGGCTGCCTTTTTCGGTTTTACCGGTGTTGCCCTCGGCGCATTTGCCGCCCATGGCCTGAAAAAGAGCCTGAGTGCTGAGTACCTGGCGATTTTCCACACCGGTGTGACCTACCAGTTGGTGCACGCCCTGGCGTTGTTTGGCGTGGCCTTGCTCGCCGCGCATATGCCTGGGCGGCTGGTGCTGTGGGCCGGAGTGTCGTTCAGCATCGGTATCCTGTTGTTCTCCGGCAGCCTGTACCTGTTGACCACCATCGGCATCGGCAAACTGGGAATCATCACGCCGTTTGGCGGCCTGGCGTTCCTGATTGGCTGGCTGTGCCTGGGGCTCGCCGCCTGGCGCCTGCAACTGACCGCCTGACGCTTGTAGCTGACCTTCAGGTCACGATCAGGCTAGAATGCTGGCCCCTAAAAACGATGGCGGCCCGTGGCATGCGCATTCAATTGAACGGCGAATCCTATGAACTGCCCGACGGTGAAACCGTCGCGGCCCTGCTGACCCGTCTGGAACTGACCGGACGTCGCGTCGCAGTGGAGCTCAACCAGGATATCGTCCCGCGTAGCCAGCACACCGAAACCGCCCTCACCGAAGGCGACCAGGTCGAAGTGGTCCACGCCATCGGCGGCGGCTAGGCCCGGGGCAACTACCCGAATTCTGCAGAACCTCACCCCAACTCGAGGATTTCCCATGAGCATCGTTCGTAGCGACAAGCCCTTCGTCCTGGCCGGTCGTACTTACCAGTCGCGTTTGTTGGTAGGCACCGGCAAGTACCGCGACATGGAAGAAACCCGCCTGGCTATCGAAGCCTCGGGCGCCGAAATCGTGACAGTGGCCGTGCGCCGCACCAATATCGGCCAGAACCCGGGCGAACCGAACCTGCTGGATATCCTGCCGCCGGATCGCTACACCATCCTGCCGAACACTGCCGGTTGCTACGACGCCATCGAAGCCGTGCGCACCTGCCGCCTGGCCCGTGAGCTGCTCGACGGCCACAACCTGGTGAAGCTGGAAGTGCTGGCGGACCAGAAAACCCTGTTCCCCAACGTGATCGAAACCCTCAAGGCCGCCGAAACCCTGGTCAAGGAAGGTTTCGACGTGATGGTCTACACCAGCGATGACCCGATCATCGCCCGCCAACTGGCCGAGATCGGCTGCATCGCGGTGATGCCACTGGCCGGCCTGATCGGCACTGGCCTGGGGATCTGCAACCCGTACAACCTGCAGATCATCCTCGAAGAAGCCAAGATCCCGGTGCTGGTGGATGCCGGCGTCGGTACCGCGTCCGATGCCACCATTGCCATGGAGCTGGGCTGCGAAGCGGTGCTGATGAACTCGGCCATCGCCAACGCACAACAGCCGATCATGATGGCCGAAGCCATGAAACACGCGATTGTCGCCGGCCGCCTGGCGTACCTCGCCGGGCGTATGCCGAAAAAACTTTACGCCAGCGCCTCCTCGCCGCTGGATGGTCTGATCAAGTAAGAGCCATTGATGACTGAATCAAACGAAACGCCGAACCCCGTGGAAGAAGGCGACGAGTCCAAGCACCGCCGCATCAAGAGTTTTGTGATGCGTGCCGGGCGCATGACCGAAGGCCAGCAAAAGGGCCTCGACCAGGGCGCGCCGCTGTTCGTCCTGCCCCTGGCTGACGCGCCGGTGGACTTTGACCAGGTGTTTGGCCGTTCTGCCCCGCGCTCCCTGGAGATCGGCTTCGGCATGGGCCATTCCCTGCTGGAAATGGCTGCAGCGTCGCCCGAGCAAGACTTTATCGGTGTGGAAGTGCACCGTCCGGGCGTAGGCGCACTGCTCAACGGCGTGCTGACCCAGGGCCTGAAAAACCTGCGGGTCTATGACTGCGACGCGATCGAAGTGCTCAACCGCTGCATCGCCGATAACAGCCTCGACCGCCTGATGCTGTTTTTCCCGGATCCATGGCACAAGAGCCGTCACCACAAGCGCCGTATCGTCCAGGCGTCCTTCGCGGAGCTGGTGCGCAGCAAACTCAAGGTCGGCGGCATCCTGCACATGGCCACCGATTGGGAACCGTATGCGGAGTACATGCTGGAAGTGATGAACGTCGCCCCTGGCTACCGCAACCTGGCCGAAGATGGTCAGTGCGTACCACGCCCGGCCGAGCGTCCGATCACCAAGTTCGAACGCCGTGGCGAGCGATTGGGGCATGGGGTTTGGGATTTGAAGTTCGAAAAGCTGGCGTAATCAGCTAGCAAGCTGAAATGCGATTAACTGTGGGAGCTGGCTTGCCGGCGATAGCATCACTTCGGTGTCACTGATACACCGAGGTGCTTGCATCGCAGGCAAGCCAGCTCCCACAGTTGTTTTGTGGTGGGCTTTGAGTCAGCGGCGGTCGGCAACCACGCCAATCAACACCAGCACCACCAACAGCACCGGTGCCAGGCTGTAGTTATTGAACTGGCTCAACCCCCGCACAATCCAGGGTGTGGCGTAGATCAGCGCAGCACCGCTGCCGATCATGCACAGCAGGGCCATCAACGGTACGCGCAAGGCGCCGGCGATGTTGCCCAGGCGTGCTTCGACCCAACCCTTGATATCGGCGCCGAATAGCACCAACAGGCAGCCTACCAGCGCCAGGGAGATTTCCGACAGGTTGCTACGGCTCCAGCGGGATACGGTGGCGAGCAGGTCGAGTACCAGATCCATTCGATTTCCTTAGAGCGATCAGCTCAAAAACTTCTGCAGCAGGTCATTGAGAAAGAGTTGCCCACGGTCCGTGGCCGCCAGGCGTGACGGTTCGACCTGCAATAAGCCACTTTGTTCGGCATCCCTGCGGGCTTGTTCCAGGCTGGCCAAGTCCAGGCCGGTGCGCTCGGCATACAGCCTGGCTTCGACGCCCTCGGTCAGGCGCAGGGCGTTCATCAGGAACTCAAAGGGCAACTCTTCATTGCTCAGCTCTTTCGACCCGGCCTGGAAGGTTTTTGCCGGGTTGAGGTAGTCCTTCGGTGCGCGGGTCTTCCAGGTGCGCACGATGCGCCCGTCTGGATGGCTGAGCTTGCCGTGGGCGCCGGCGCCGATGCCGATAAAGTCGCCAAAACTCCAGTAATTGAGGTTATGCCGCGCGGGCCGGCCCGGCTGGGCGTAGGCCGAGACTTCATATTGCGCGTAGCCGTGTTCGGCGAGCAGGGCCTGGCCGGCTTCCTGGATATCCCACAGGGTGTCGTCTTCCGGCAGCGTCGGCGGCTGGTTCCAGAATACAGTGTTGGGTTCCAGGGTCAGTTGGTACCACGACAGATGGGTCGGCTTGAGCGCAATCGCCTGGCGCAGGTCGCCCAGGGCGTCGTCCAGGGATTGGTCGGGCAAACCGTGCATCAGGTCCAGGTTGAAGTTATCGAAGCCGGCCTGGCGTGCCATGCCGGCGGCGCGTACGGCTTCGTCGCCGTTGTGGATGCGGCCCAGGGCCTTGAGCTTGTCCTGCTGGAAGCTCTGGATGCCAATCGACAGGCGATTGATCCCCAGCTTGCGGTAGGCGACGAACTTCTCTTGCTCGAAGGTACCGGGGTTGGCTTCCAGAGTGATCTCGATGTCGCGGGCAAACGGGATACGTTGCTCCACGCCCTCCAGCAACCGGCCCAGCGCCGCAGCACTGAACAGGCTTGGCGTGCCGCCGCCAAAGAAGATCGAACTCAGCTCGCGGCCATACACCGCGTGCAGGTCCTGATCCAGGTCCGCCAGCAACGCGTCGACATACTCTTCTTCCGGCAGCACCTTGCTGGCGGTGTGGGAGTTGAAGTCGCAATAGGGGCATTTACGCACGCACCACGGGATGTGGATGTACAGCGCCAGGGGCGGCAGTACTGGCAGGGCCGCCCGAGGTGTTTGCGCGCCACCGAGGATCAGGGGCTGCGCGGAGGTGTTCTGGGTCATTTCAAGCCCAGACGCTGGCGCAGCAAATCCATTGCGCGGGCGCGGTGGCTGATCTGGTTCTTGTCGGCGGGGCTCAGTTCGGCGCTGGACACATTGCGCTCCGGCACCCAGAACAGCGGGTCATAGCCAAACCCGTGCTCGCCGCTGGCCGCGTGCAGGATGCGCCCGTGCCACAAGCCTTCGCAGAGAATCGGCAGCGGGTCGTCGGCATGTCGCACCAGGGCCAGCACACAGACAAACTGCGCGCCGCGCATCGCGTCCGGCACGTCCTTGAGGGCGTCCAGCAGCTTGGCGTTGTTCGCCGCGTCGCCTTTGCCGTCGGCATAGCGCGCCGAGTAGATGCCGGGGGCGCCGCCGAGGAAGTCCACGGCCAGGCCGGAGTCGTCGGCCAGTGCCGGCAGCCCGGAAATGCGCGCGGCATTGCGGGCCTTGAGGATGGCGTTCTCGACGAACGACAGGCCGGTTTCCTCCGGCTCCACCTGGCTGAACTCGCCAATCGAGCGCAATTGCACCGATTCGCCGAGCATGGCCTGGAGTTCCTTGAGTTTGCCGGCGTTATGGCTGGCCAGTACGAGTTGTGTCAGGTTCATTATTCGGCCGGGAACAGTTCTTGGGTGAAACTGAAGCCGTGGGCTTTGCCGCCGGTTTCAACATTGATGGTAAAGGTGCGGAATTCCTGTTGCGGCACCGAGTAGGGGGCGAGGTAGTAGATAGCGCCTTTTTCGGTGATTTGCTTGAAGGTCAGCATTTCACTCTTGCCGGTCAAGTCCTTGATCGTGCCGGTCACTTGGGCCGCCACGGGCTCCACGCCCTTGATCACCGAGACATTGATCATGCCCTTGTTCTTGCTGCGCACCACGCCCACGGCCTGGGCCGTCTCGGGTTGCAGGAAGCTGGAGGTGAAGGTGCTGTAGTGCACGGTGATATCACCAAACGCCTTCTGCCGATTGCTGTCGATAGGGCCGGCAGCCATGGCGCTGGCGCCCAGGCAGGCGGTGAGTAGAAAAATAGCCAGGCGACTCATGATCGTCCTCCTCGAAAATGGTTAGACGGCAATCTGATGATCGGTCAGGCCAGGACTGCTGACCCGATAAATCCCGATTTCACCTAAAAGATTAGGCCATAGCTTACTTGCCCAGCCGTGGCGATGCTGTTGATCGACGGCAAGGCGATTGATCACCTTGGCTTCGCGCCCGCTGCACAGCGCTTCGAAGTCCTCGAAGGTGCAGAAGTGAATATTGGGCGTGTTGTACCAGGTGTACGGCAGGAAGTCCGATACCGGCATCCGGCCCTTGGTGGCCAGGTACCAGCGGCAGCGCCAGTGGCCGAAGTTGGGGAAGGTGATGATGCACTGGCGGCCGACGCGCAGCATTTCGTCGAGGATCCGGTCCGGGTAATGCACAGCCTGCAGGGCCTGGGTCATCACCACGATATCGAAGCTGTTGCTGGCAAAGTTGCCCAGGCCCTTGTCCAGGTCCTGCTCGATTACGTTGATGCCCTTGGCCACGCACTGGGCGATGTTGTCCGGGTCGTTTTCCAGGCCATAGCCGGTGACTTGCTTGTTGTCGCGCAGCCAGCTCAGCAGTTCGCCATCGCCGCAACCCAGGTCGAGCACGCGGCTGCCGGCGGGGATCCAGTCTTGGATGATTTCCAGGTCGGCTCTCATGGCGTTCTCACAAAGTTATGCGGTTCATGTAATTGCTGAAGGCCTGCAGATAGCGCGGGATCGGGATCAGGAAGGCATCGTGGCCCTGCGGTGCGTCGATCTCCAGGTAGCAGACGTCTTTGCGCGCAGCCATCAGCGCATCCACCAGCTCCCGCGAACGGGCCGGCGAGAAGCGCCAGTCGGTGGTGAATGACATCACGCAGAACTTGGCCGTGGCGCCTTCGAAGGTCTTCGCCAGGTCGTCATCAAAGTTTGCCGCCGGGTCGAAGTAGTCCAGGGCCTTGGTCATCAGCAGGTAGGTATTGGCGTCGAAACGCCCGGAAAACTCCTCGCCCTGGTAACGCAGGTAGCTTTCGACCTGGAATTCGACGCTGTGGAAGTCGTAGTTGAGCTTCTCGCTCTTGAGCCCACGGCCGAATTTTTCGCCCATGGAGTCATCCGACAGGTAGGTGATATGTCCGACCATCCGCGCCAGCATCAAGCCGCGCTTGGGGATCACCCCGGCTTCCTGGAATGAACCGCCGTGGAACTCGGGGTCGGTGAGGATCGCCTGGCGCGCCACTTCGTTGAAGGCGATGTTCTGTGCCGACAACTTCGGGGCCGAGGCGATGGCCAGGCAATGGCGCACGCGGTCGGGGTAGGTAATGGTCCATTGCAGGGCCTGCATGCCGCCCAGGCTGCCGCCGATCACCGCTGCCCATTGCTGGATGCCCAGCCGGTCGGCCAGGCGTGCCTGGCTGTGCACCCAGTCTTCCACGGTCAGTACCGGGAAGTCGGCGCCAAACGGCTTGCCGGTTTCCGGGTTGAGGCTGCTGGGGCCGGTGGAGCCGTTGCAGCCGCCGAGGTTGTTCAGGCTGACCACAAAGAACTTGTTGGTGTCGATGGGTTTGCCAGGGCCGATGCAGCTGTCCCACCAGCCGGGCTTGCGCTCGTCGGCGCTGTGGTAGCCGGCGGCGTGATGATGGCCCGACAGGGCGTGACAGATCAGCACGGCGTTGCTGGCCGTGGCGTTCAACGCACCGTAGGTTTCATAGATCAGGTCATAGGCCGGCAGCGACCGCCCACAGGCCAGGGCCAGGGGTTCGCTGAAGTGCGCCACTTGGGGCACGACCAGTCCAACAGAATCGGGGGGAAAGGCAGTTGGCATCGACCCTGCTCTCGTTTAAATGAGGCGTAAGTCTAAAGAGCGGGGGGCCTAGCGGCAAGCGAAGGCCTGCATGGATTCACTTCAAGACACAGTTACAAAAATGTGGGGGCTTGCCTGCCCCCACATGTTGTCCTGCGCAGCCCGCAAACAGTCGTCAGATCAGCAAGCGCAGGATGTCCGGCATCATGGTCATTGCCGCCAGGTTGTTGATCACCAGCATGTCCAGGAGCTTGAGCACCATGAACGCGAGGATCGGCGAGATATCCAGGCCGCCGAGGTTCGGCAGGATCTTGCGGAATGGCGCCAGGGCCGGTTCGCAGATCTGGTTGACCAGTTCGGCGCCAGGGTTATGGCTGCCCGGTGCGACCCAGGACAGGATCACGCTGATGATCAGTGCAAAGAAGAAAATCTTCAGGAACAGCGCGGTCACGCCGATCAGGGCCCAGACCAGCAGTTGCAGGAAGTTGCCCATGGTGCCGTAGGTCAGCAGCAGCGTCAGGGCCATCAGCGCCAGTTGCACCAGGATCGCCAGCACCAGCGACGACATGTCCAGGCCGAACAAGCTCGGGATTACCCGGCGCAGCGGCTTGAGCAGCGGCTGGGTGGCCTTCACGGCGAATTGGCAGAGCGGGTTGTAGAAGTTGGCGCGTACCAGTTGCAGGACAAAGCGCAACAGCACGATCAGCAGGTAAAGGCTGCCGAGGGTTTGCAGTACATAGACGGCAGCGGTGTTCAAACCAATCATATTGGCTCCTTATTGACCCAGTTGTTCGGCAAGTTCAGCCGAGCGGTGCGCGGCGGCACCCAGTGCTTTTTCGACCAGGGCTTCAAAGCCCCCGGCCTGGAATGATTCGATGGCCGCCTGTGTGGTGCCATTGGGCGAGGTCACGCGACGACGCAATTCGGCCGCATCCACATCGCTGGAGACCACCATATGTGCGGCGCCGAGGGCGGTTTGCTGGGTCAGTTGCTCAGCGATTTCCCGTGGCAGGCCCAACTTCACGCCGGCGGCGGTCATGGCTTCGACCAGCAGGAAGAAATACGCCGGGCCACTGCCGGACACGGCGGTGACGGCGTCCAGTTGCTGCTCTTCTTCCAGCCACAGGGCCACACCCACGGCCGACAACAGCTCCTGGGCCTGCTCACGCTGGGCGGCGCTCACTTGGGCGGTGGCGTACAGGCCGCTGACACCCTGGCGCAGCAGCGATGGGGTGTTGGGCATGCAGCGCACGATGGGCTGGGCGCCGAGCCAGTTGTTCATGCTGGCGCAGTTGATACCGGCGGCAATCGACACCACCAGTTGCTGCGGCGCCAGGCTTGGGCGCAAGGCTTCGCACACGGCTTTCATGGCCTGTGGCTTGACCGCCAGTACGATCACGTCGACGCCCTGGATGGCTTCGGCGTTGTCGGCGAAGGTTTCGATACCGTGTTCTGCGCTCACCCGGGCACGGGTCTCGGCGCCCGGATCGCTGGCGCGAATCTGCGAGGCTTGCAGGCCCTTGGCCCGCAGGCCACCGATCAGGCTGGCCGCCATGTTACCGGCGCCGATAAAGGCTATACGCGTGCTGCTCATGACAGGTCCTTACTCAGATGGAAGTCAGCCATTTCATGGCTGGCCGTAGTCGCGGGCACCAAACAGCGCGGTACCGATCCGCACCCAGGTGGCCCCTTGGGCAATGGCCGACTCAAGGTCATGGCTCATGCCCATGGAAAGTGTGTCGAGCCCCAGGTCCAGGCTCACTTGCAAGTCACGCACAGCGGCAAACGCCGCATCTTGCTGTGCCCGGTCGTCGGTGGGCTCGGGGATCGCCATCAGGCCACGCAGCTTCAAGCGGGGCAGGGCCTGGATCGCCTCGGCCAGCGCTGGCAGGTCGGCGGGTGTACAGCCGGACTTGCTGGCTTCGCCACTGACATTGACCTGAATGCAGATATTGAGCGGCGGCAGGTCGGCCGGGCGTTGTTCGGACAGGCGTTGGGCAATTTTCAGGCGGTCCACGGAATGCACCCAAGCGAAATTCTCGGCGATAGCGCGCGTCTTGTTCGATTGAATGGGGCCGATGAAGTGCCAACTCAAGGGCAGGTCGGTTAAATCGGCCTGTTTGCCCAGGGCTTCCTGCAAGTAGTTCTCGCCGAAGTCGCGCATCCCGGCGGCGTAGGCTTCGCGCACGGCTTGCGCGGGTTTGGTCTTGCTCACGGCCAGCAAGTGCACGCTGGTTTCATCGCGTTGCACGGCCTGGGCCGCGGCACGGATCCGCTCGGTAACCAGGCCGATATTGTCTGCTATGGTCGACATTAAAGTTGCGCCCGCGGATATGGAGTCCGCGGCATTCTACTGGAAATGGATAGCCCTATGGACATCACTGAACTGCTGGCCGCAAGCGTCAGCCAGGGCGCCTCCGACCTGCATCTGTCGGCAGGCTTGGCGCCGAGGATGCGCGTCGATGGCGAGGTACTGCCACTGGATTGGCCGGTGCTGAGTGCTACGCAAGTAGCGGACTTGCTCAGCCCGATCCTCCATAAACACCAGCAAAAGGATTTCGAAACATCTCTTGAAACGGATTTTTCCTTCGATTTGCCTGGCGTCGCGCGCTTTCGCGCCAACGTGTTCTGCCAGCACCGGGGGCTGGGGGCGGTGTTCCGTGCGATCCCCTCTCGGGTCCAGAGCCTGGAAGCCCTGGGGCTGGGGGACATATTCCGGCGCATCGCCGAATTGCCCAGAGGGCTGGTGCTGGTGACCGGTGCCACGGGCTCGGGCAAGTCCACCACCCTGGCGGCGATGGTCGATTACCTCAACAGCACCCGTCAGCAGCACATCCTGACCCTTGAAGACCCTATCGAGTTTGTCCACGAACCGCGTAAAGCGCTGATCAGCCAACGCCAGGTGCACCGCGACACCCACAGTTTCTCGACGGCCCTGCGTTCGGCGTTGCGCGAAGACCCGGATGTGATCCTGGTCGGCGAATTGCGCGACCTGGAAACCATCCGCCTGGCCCTGACGGCGGCGGAAACCGGGCACTTGGTGTTTGGCACCCTGCACACCAGTTCGGCGGCGAAAACCGTGGATCGGCTGGTGGATGTGTTTCCGGCGGGGGAAAAGGCCATGGTCCGCTCGATGCTCTCGGAATCGCTGCAGGCGGTGGTGTCCCAGGTGTTGCTGAAGAAAGTCGGCGGCGGGCGCGTGGCGGCCCATGAAATCATGCTCGGCACACCGGCGATCCGCAACCTGATCCGCGAGGACAAGGTGGCGCAGTTGTATTCGGCGATTCAGACGGGCGGGGCGCTGGGGATGAAGACGTTGGATATGAGCTTGAAGGGGTTGGTCAGTCAGGGACTGGTCAGGCTTGAAGAGGCCCGGGAGCAGGCGAGGGTGCCCGCAGATATATAGGATGTGGGAGCTGGCTTGCCTGCGATGCAGGCAACTCGGTGTGTCAGTCACACTGAGGTGATGCTATCGCAGGCAAGCCAGCTCCCACACAAGCCAGCATTCACATTTGCATTTACTGTCAGCGCTGCACAATCCGCAGGTTGTTCTGCTCTTTGGGCAGCACGCGCTTGGCAATCACGTAGTTCTTGTTCCAGAACGGCTTTTTCAGGGTGTCGATGCTGACCGACTTGCCACGGCGCGGTGCGTGGATAAAGCGGTCGTTGCCCAGGTAGATGGCAACATGGTTGACCTGGCGGCTCTTGAGCTTGAAGAACAACAGGTCGCCGGGCTTCAGATCCTTGCGATCGACCTTCTGCCCGTGGCCGCTGGCCATGGCGTTGGAGGTGCGTGGCAAATCCACTGCAGCCACATCATTGAAGGCGTATTTCACCAGGCCGCTGCAATCAAAGCCTTTACTTGGGCTACTGCCGCCCCAACGATAAGGGGTACCGAGCACGTTCACGGCACGGCTCAAGACTTTGCTGCTTTGCTGGTTATTGCTCGCTACCAGGCCCGGAACTGCTTTAACGTTGGCCTTGCTCAGCTGAGTCGGGCGCTTGACGGTGAGCTTTGCCGATTTGGCGGAGGTGGTAGTGGCGTGAACTTTAGGGGTAAAACCATTAACGTTCGGAAGTCGTTGCTCACGATTGGTGGCGTGGGCGGCCAGTGGCATCAATAGGCAAATGGTTAGCCATGTCTTTAAAAATGGTCGCATAAGGCAGGCTCTTGTTGGTTTGCGCGCAACTTTATAACAGCTTTTAGTGTCTTTCTCAGGCCGTCTGTCGACTGAACCTTGACGTCAAAATCAGGAAAACCGCGACGAACTGTCGCAATTGTCCTACACAAGTCAGGCGGTATAAGGCTTTGAGGGAAGCGACGATAACATTTGCCGTACGTCGGGTGCCTGTAAAAAAGTCACAAAGAAACCAGAAATATTTATCTATCGAGGCTAAAGAGGTCATTCATGAACACCTATCGACAGGATGTTTCGCAACAGGACACCCATAGCAAGGTGATCGGTTACCTGCTCTGGATCTTCGGTTTTACCGGGGCACACCGCTTTTACTACGGCAAGCCGGTGACCGGGACGATCTGGTTCTTCACCTTTGGTTTGCTGGGTATTGGCTGGCTGATCGACCTGTTCCTGATCCCGGCGATGGACCGTGAAGCCGACCTGCGTTTTACCGCCGGGCCGATCGAGTACAACGTGGCCTGGATTCTTCTGACGTTTCTTGGGGTGTTTGGCTTGCACCGCATGTATCAGGGCAAATGGCTCACCGGCCTGTTGTATCTGGTAACGGGCGGCTTGTTCCTGGTCGGCGTGCTGTATGACTTCTGGACGCTGAATACGCAGGTTTCGATCCGCAATGCCGAGCGGCTGGGCGGGCGCTAAGCCTGGCTAGGCTCATGTGGGCACGGTCAAATGTGGAAGCAGGCTTGCCTGCGATGCGGGCACCTCGGTATGTCAGTGGCACTGAGGTGATGCAATCGCAGGCAAGCCAGCTCCCACACAAGCTGGCTCCTACATTTTTGACCGTGCCCACTTTAGAGCGGATCAGGCCTGGTAGCTGATCCGTCCATCCACCAGGGTGTAGCGCACAGTCGCCGGCAAGCTATGGCCGATGAATGGGCAGTTTTCACCCCGAGACAGCCACTGCTCGCCAGCCACGGTGGAGCTGGCCGGATCAAACAGCACCAGGTCCGCCGCAGAACCCACCGCCAGCTTGCCCGCCGGCAGGCGCAGCGCTTGGGCCGGGCCTGAGCTCAGGCGTGCCAGCAGCGTTGGCAAGTCCAGCAACCCATCTTCCACCAGGGTCATCGCCAGCGGCAGCAGCAACTCGACGCTGCTGATCCCAGGCTCTGTCGCGCCAAATGGGGCCAGCTTGGCATCCCGCTCGTGGGGTTGGTGATGGCTGGAGATCGCCGAAACCACCCCGGACTTCACCGCTGCGCGCAAACCGTCGCGGTCGGCGCGGGTGCGCAGTGGCGGTTGCACGTGGTACAGGCTGGAGAAGTCGATCAACGCCTCATCTGTCAGAATCAACTGGTACAACGCCACATCGGCGGTCACCGGCAAGCCGCGGGCCTGGGCCTGGGCGATCAGGGCCACGCCGCGGGCGCTGGTCAGTTGGCTGAAGTGCGCACGCACCCCGCTTTGTTCCACCAGCAGCAGGTCACGGGCCAGGGCTACGGTTTCTGCGGTTTCCGGGATGCCTGCCAGGCCGAGGAAGCTGGCGGTAGGGCCTTCATGGGCCAGGCCGCCTTCAGCCAGGTCGTGGTCCTGGGAGTGGAAGATCACCGTCAGGTCGAAGGTGGCTGCGTATTCCAGGGCACGGCACAGGGTGCGGGTGCTGCGGAAGCTTTCCAGGCCATTGCCGAAGGCCACGCAACCCGCATCGCGCAGGGCAATCAGCTCAGCCAGTTGTTCGCCATCCAGGCCTTTGCTCAGGGCGCCGATGGGGAACACTTTGCAATTGCCGGCCTCGCGGGCACGGTCGAGGATCAGCTCGGCCACGGCCGAGGTGTCCAGTACCGGCTTGGTCTGCGGCGGGCAGCACAGGCTGGTGACACCGCCGGCAGCGGCGGCGCGGGTTTCGCTGGCGATGCTGCCTTTGCGGCTGTAGCCCGGCTCGCGCAGGGCGACGTTCAGGTCTACCAGGCCGGGAGCAGCCACCAGGCCTTTGGCGTCGATGCTCTGAACCGGGCTGAAACCGCTGGGGGCGGCGCCAATGGCAATGATCTTGCCGGCTTCCAGGTGCAGATCAGTGACTTGATCCAGGCCGCTGGCCGGATCGATGACTCGGGCGCCGAGAATGCTGAGCTTCACTGGGCGTTCTCCTGCTCGAATTGACGTTGGGCGGTTTGCCCGCTCATGGCCATGGACAGCACGGCCATGCGTACGGCGATGCCGTAGGTAACCTGGTTGAGAATCACCGAGTGCGGCCCGTCGGCCACCGCCGACTCAATCTCCACCCCGCGGTTGATCGGGCCGGGGTGCATGACAATGGCATCCGGCTTGGCACCGGCCAGGCGCGCGGTGGTCAGGCCGAACAGGCGGTAGAACTCGCCTTCGCTGGGCAGCAGGCCACCGGCCATGCGCTCGCGTTGCAGGCGCAGCATGATCACCACGTCCACATCCTTCAGGCCCGTGGCCATGTCGGTGTAGACCTTCACCCCGTATTGCTCGATGCCTACCGGCAGCAGGGTTTTCGGTGCAATCACGCGGATATCCGGGCAGCCCAGGGTTTTCAGGGCCAGCATGTTCGAGCGCGCTACCCGCGAATGCAGGATATCGCCGACGATGGCCACCGAGAGGTTTTCAAAGCCACCCTTGTGCCGACGGATGGTAAGCATGTCGAGCATGCCCTGGGTCGGGTGGGCGTGGCGGCCATCGCCGCCGTTGATGATCGCCACCTGCGGGCACACGTGCTCGGCGATAAAGTGCGCCGCGCCCGAGTCGCCATGACGCACCACGAACATGTCGGCCGCCATGGCCTCCAGGTTACGCAGGGTGTCGAGCAGGGTTTCGCCCTTGCTCGCCGACGAGGTGGAGACGTTCAGGGTGATCACGTCGGCTGACAGGCGCTGGGCTGCCAGTTCGAAGGTGGTGCGGGTGCGCGTCGAGTTCTCGAAGAACACGTTGCAAATGGTTTTGCCGCGCAGCAGCGGGACTTTCTTCACCGCTCGGCCGCCGACTTCAAGGAACGAGTCGGCAGTGTCGAGGATTTCGGTGAGCAATTCGCGGGGCAGGCCGTCGAGGGACAGGAAGTGTTGCAGCTGGCCCTGAGCGTTGAGCTGCAGCGGGCGCTTGGCATCTAGAGGCGTCATCGCGGGGACTCTTTACAAGGCGGTTTAAAGGGCGAGGTCTTGCAGTTCGAGTTCGAGCGGCGTGGGACCGGACAATTTTACCCGCTGCTGGGCTGAAAGCGACAGGGTCGCGCCCACCACATCCGGGCTGATCGGCAGTTCGCCAGCCTCGAGGTCGAGCAGGCAGACCAGGGTGATGCTGGCCGGGCGGCCGTAGTCGAACAGCTCGTTCATGGCGGCCCGGATGGTGCGGCCGCTCATCAGCACGTCATCAATCAGCACCAGGTGCTGGCCTTCGATCTCGAACGGCAGGGCTGACGGGCGCACTTGCGGGTGCAGGCCGTTCTGGCTGAAGTCATCGCGGTAGAAGGACACGTCCAGGGTGCCCAGGGGCGAGTCATTGCCCAGCTCTTGCAGCAACGCCTGGGCGACCCACACACCGCCGGTGCGGATGCCGATGAAGCGCGGCTCGCTGATGGCGCGGTGTTGCAGATGGGCCTTGAGGCGAATCGCCATCTGGCTGATCAGTTCGGCGGGATTGGGCAGGCTCATGGTGGCTCCTTCAAGGGCTCGGCCAGCGTGACGCTGACAAAGTCCGGGCTCAAACGTAAGAAGACGCGGCAAGCCGCGTCAGTCAGGATTCAAATAAAGCAGTGTTTTCATCCAGCCAGCCCTGCAACAGCAAGGCGGCGGCAATGGCGTCGACCGGGTTGTCGCGGTAGCTGCCTTTCTGCCCGCCACGGTCGCGGCGCTCACCCTTGGCCTCGAAGGTCGTCAGGCGCTCATCGTGGGTATAGAAGGGCAGGTTGTAGCGGCCATTGAGGCGACGAGCGAACTTCTCGGCGCGCAGGCACATGTCGCTGGGGGTGCCGTCCATGTTCAGCGGCAGGCCGACCACCACCGCGTCGGGCTTCCATTCCTTGATCAGGGCTTCGACCTGATTCCAGTCCGGAATGCCGTTTTGCGCCTTCAAGGTACACAGCTCGCGGGCCTGGCCGGTGATGACCTGGCCCACGGCCACGCCGATCTGCTTGGTGCCGTAGTCAAACCCGAGGATCAGTCGCAAGGCCATCAGGCGTGCCCCGCCTGGCTGGTCAGCAGGTTGAGGTTGACCCCCAACTGCTTGGCCGCGGCATTCAGGCGCAGTTCGCTGGCGGTATTGAACAGAATGTCGGCATCGAACGGGCAGGTCAGCCAGGCATTGTTGGCCAGTTCTTCTTCCAGTTGCCCGGCTTCCCAGCCCGCGTAGCCCAGGGTAATCAGGCTCTGCTGCGGGCCGACGCCATCGGCGATGGCAAACAGCACGTCCTGGGAGGTGGACAGCGACACGCCCTCCAGGTCGACAGTGGCCTGGAACGTCGGGCCGCTGGGATGCAGCACGAAACCCCGGTCCGTCTGCACCGGGCCGCCGAAATAGATCGGCACTGCCTGGCAACTGGCGGGCGGGTCGATCTCCGGGCGCAGTTGCTCAAGGATATCTGCCAGGTTCAGGCTTTGCGGGCGGTTGACCACCAGCCCCATGGCGCCATCGGCCGTGTGCTCGACGATATAGGTCAAGGTGTGCGCAAAGTTCGGGTCGGCCATATGGGGCATGGCGATCAGGAATTGGTGCTTGAGGTAAGTCGGGCTGACATTTTTCATGTCCGCTAGTGTGGCGTTGGAGGGGCGAACTGACAAGCTGGGGATGTGTAGGAATACGGTTAGCGGATTTGTTTCCCGTGTAGGCGCGAGCTTGCAGAGGTCAGTTGCTGGAAAGCCGGTCGCCTTTGGCAAAACGCCAGGTGCGGATGATTTCCAGGCGGTCGATATCGTTCAGGTCGCCGGTAAACGGGGCGAACGGTGCAGCCAGGCGCACGATGCGTTGCGCCGCCTGGTCCAGCAATGGCTGGCCGGAGGACTCCAGCACCAGCACTTCATACAGGGAGCCGTCGCGGTTGATCGACACCAGCAGGCGCAAGTTGCCGTAGATCTGCTGGCGACGGGCCTCGTCCGGGTAGTTCAAGTTGCCGATGCGCTCGACCTTCTTGCGCCATTCGTCCTTATACCAGGCGCCTTTGTCGCGCATGGTGGAGGCGGCATTGAGCCGGTAGATGCGCGGGCGCTTGGCGTACAGTTGTTGTTCGTTGGCCAGTTCGGCTTCCAGGCTGGAGATTTCGCTGGAAAGCTGCGAGCTGTCAAATGTGGGGGCGGGTTTGCTTGGCGTAGGCTCGGTCTTCACGGCTTCGCGCTGGGTCACGGCCTTCTGGGGTTTTGGCGCAACGGTGGCGACGGCGGCCTTGGGCGCGGCCTGCTTGACCTCAGGCTTGGCCGCTGGAGGCGGGGTGACCTTATTGATCTTGTTGTCCTGGAAGGGCGCCACTTCGGTGGTCTTGGGCACTGCCTTTTTATCCAGGGTGCCGCTGCCCTGCTGATTGTCCTGGGCCAGGAAGTCAGCCTTTTCGGGCTTTTTTTCACTTTTGAAGGTGGCGAGGGTGATTTCCAGGGTTTTGCTGATCTGTTGGGGTTCGACGAAGGTGAAGCCCAGGCCAAGGATCAACGCCAAATGAATCAGCGCTGCCAGGAACAGGGTAAATCCGAGCCGATCAGCCGGGCGTACGCCGCTATGGGTGAATTGGGGGGGCAGGTCGGACGGAAGCGTCATAACAGGAAAACCAACATCGCGCGTCTCACGGGTGGCGCATGATAGCGCAATGTTGGTTTACATCTGGCTGTTCTATGTCACTTGGCTTGTAGCTTGTCGGCAATCGCTGCCATGAGCATTTCGCCGATATTGGTGCCGAACGCGTTGTCTATTTCGCGGATACAGGTGGGACTGGTCACGTTGATTTCGGTCAGGTGCTCGCCAATTACGTCAAGGCCTACAAACAGCAGGCCCTTTTCCCGCAGGGTCGGGCCAACCTGGGCGGCGATCCAGCGGTCCTTGTCGCTCAGCGGGCGGGCTTCGCCACGACCACCGGCCGCGAGGTTGCCACGGGTCTCGCCGGCCGCCGGGATGCGTGCCAGGCAGTAATCCACCGGCTCGCCGTCGATCATCAGGATGCGCTTGTCGCCGTCCTTGATCGCTGGCAGGTAGGCCTGGCCCATGATCTGCTGGGTGCCGAGGGCGGTCAGGGTCTCAAGGATCACCGACAGGTTCGGGTCGCCCGCGCGGTGACGGAAGATCGAGGTGCCGCCCATGCCGTCCAGCGGCTTGAGGATCACATCGCCATGCTTGGCGGCAAATTCACGCAATACATCGGCGCGGCGGCTGACCACGGTCGGTGGCGTGCACTGCGGGAACAGGGTGGCGAACAGCTTTTCGTTGCAGTCGCGCAGGCTCTGCGGCTTGTTGACGATCAGCACGCCGGCGCGCTCGGCCTGCTCCAGCAGGTAGGTGGAGTAGACGAACTCCATGTCGAACGGCGGATCCTTGCGCATCAGGATCACGTCCAGGTCGCTCAGGGGGCTGTCGATCTCGTCTTGCAGCTCAAACCACTTCTCTGGATTGGCGAACACCTGCAAGGGGCGCATCCGCGCCCGCGCCTCGCCGTCGCCCTGGTAAAGGTCGCGCTGCTCCATATAGAACAGGGTCCAGCCGCGGGCCTGGGCGGCGAGCAGCATGGCCAGCGAGCTATCCTTTTTATAGGAGATGCTGGCGATAGGGTCCATGACAATGCCGACGCGAACGCTCATGGGGAATTCCTCTAACAAATAAGGGCGCATAAAAGTGGCGTCAGAGTGGCGCTGCGGCTGTTGTGGGTCAAGGAAAAACCACCTTGCCGGTCGGCCGATAGATTGCCTTCCCAGTCTGTGCTAAAAAGGCTGCCATGGCGTGTCGGCCCTTGCACGGCAAGGGTTTTGGCGCTGGTCCCAGGCCGCACCCGGCAGTACACACCGAAAACCGATTCGCTGTGGCGATGGTAGAGCAGATATGGAACAGCATTCCAACGCCTTGAAAGTGATGGTGATCGACGATTCGAAAACGATTCGCCGCACCGCTGAAACGCTGTTGAAGAACGTGGGGTGCGAAGTCATCACGGCCATCGACGGTTTTGATGCCCTGGCCAGGATCGTTGACCACCACCCGCACATTATCTTTGTCGACATCATGATGCCGCGCCTGGATGGCTATCAGACCTGCGCCCTGGTCAAGAACAACCCGGCGTTCAAGGCCATTCCGGTGATCATGCTCTCGTCCAGGGACGGCCTGTTCGACAAAGCCAAGGGGCGCATCGTCGGCGTCGATCAATTTTTGACCAAGCCTTTCAGCAAGGAAGAACTGCTGAGTGCGATCAAGGCCTATGTGCCGGGTTTCGCTGCAGTAGAACAAGCACATTGACCTAGCCCCCGGGGCTTGCGTCAACCAATGTAGTGGGGAAAACCATGGCACGCGTTCTGATCGTCGACGATTCGCCGACTGAAATGTACAAACTGACCGGCATGCTGGAAAAGCACGGTCACCAGGTCCTCAAGGCCGAAAACGGTGCCGATGGCGTCGCCCTGGCCCGCCAGGAGAAGCCCGACGCCGTCTTGATGGATATCGTCATGCCCGGCCTCAATGGCTTCCAGGCCACGCGCCAATTGTCCAAGGAACCGGAAACCAGCGGTATCCCGATCATCATCGTCACCACCAAGGACCAGGAAACCGACAAGATCTGGGGCGCGCGCCAAGGGGCCAAGGCATACCTGACCAAGCCGGTGGAAGAAGACAAGCTGATTGAAGTCCTGAACTCGGTGCTCAAACCCTGACGGCACGTTCCCATGACCGAGTCGCAAACCGCCTTTGAGCTGCTGCTGGACATCGACCGCCGCTGCCGCCTGCTGGCCGCTGATTTGCCGTCCCAGGAAACCCGGTCGCACAGCTGGAGCGGCATCGGCTTTCGCTTGGGCGGGCATTGGTATGTGGCGCCCATGGGCGAAGTCGCCGAGGTGCTGCATGAACCGCGCTGCACCTTGATGCCGGGGGTCAAGCCCTGGGTCAGGGGCGTGGCCAACCTGCGCGGGCGCTTGCTGCCGGTGATCAACCTGTGTGGGTTTTTCGGCTATGAGCTGTCGGCGGCGCGCAAGCAGCGCCGGGTGCTGGTGATCGAGCACGAAGACACCTTTGTCGGCCTGCTGGTGGATGAAGTGGTCGGCCTGCAACACTTTGCCCAGGACCTGCTGCTTCCGGTATCGGCCAGCGTGCCCGCCGCCAGCGCCGCGTTTATCCAAGGCCAGTTCAGCGGCGACCCGCTGTGGCAGGTCTTCAGCCCCTTCGCCCTGGCCCAGGCCCCGGGCTTTCTGGATGTTGCCGCATGAGCACCGCCACCCCCGTCAAACCGCAGGAAGCCTCCCGTAGCCGTTCGCAGATCATCGTGCTGTTTATCGCGCTGATCATCTTCATCATGCTGCTGTTCGCCAACTTCGCGTACCTCAACACCCAGTCCACCTACGACAAGCAGTACATCGGCCACGCCGGCGAGCTGCGGGTGCTGTCCCAGCGCATTGCCAAGAACGCCACGGAGGCCGCCGCCGGCAAGGCCGCCGCGTTCAAGCTGCTGAGTGAGGCGCGCAATGATTTTGCCCAGCGCTGGGGTTACCTGAAAAAAGGCGACCCGGCCACCGGCCTGCCCGCTGCACCCGCTGCCGTGCGCAGCGAAATGCGCGCCGTGCAGCATGACTGGGAAGCCTTGCTGAAGAACACCGACGTGATCCTGGCCAGCGAGCAGACGGTGCTGTCCCTGCATCAAGTGGCGGCGACCCTTGCCGAAACCGTGCCGCAATTACAGATCGAGTCGGAAAAGGTCGTCGAGATCCTGCTGCAGCGCGGCGCGCCCGCCAGCCAGGTGGCGGTGGCCCAGCGCCAGTCGTTATTGGCCGAGCGCATCCTGGGAGCGGTCAACACGGTGCTGGCGGGAGATGACACGGCGGTCAAGGCCGCCGACGCCTTTGGCCGCGACGCCAACCGTTTTGGCCAGGTCCTGGCCGGTATGCTCCAGGGCAGTGCCGGCCTGAAGATCAGTGAGGTGCAAGACTCGGACGCCCGGGCGCGCCTGGCGGAAATTGCCGAGCTGTTCGAGTTTGTCTCCGGCTCCGTGGATGAAATCCTCGAAACCTCGCCACAACTGTTCCAGGTGCGCGCCTCGGCGAGCAACATCTTCAGCCTCTCGCAGACCCTGCTCGATGAAGCCTCGCAACTGGCCACCGGCTTTGAAAACCTGGCCGGCGGGCGCACCCTCGACACCATCGGCGGCTATGCCCTGGGCTTGCTGGCGCTGGCCTCGATTATCCTGATCGGCCTGGTGATGGTGCGCGAGACCAATCGTCAGTTGCGCGAAACCGCCGAGAAAAACGAACGCAATCAGAACGCGATCATGCGCCTGCTGGACGAAATCGAAGACCTGGCCGACGGCGACCTCACCGTGACCGCCTCGGTGACCGAAGATTTTACCGGCACCATCGCCGATTCCATCAACTATTCGGTGGACCAGTTGCGTGACCTGGTGGCGACCATCAACCTCACTGCCGGTGAAGTGGCCGGTGCGGTGCAGGAAACCCAGGCCACCGCCATGCACCTGGCCCAGGCCTCGGAGCACCAGGCCCAGCAGATCGCCGAAGCCTCCACGGCGATCAACCAGATGGCCCAATCCATCGACCAGGTATCGGCCAACGCCGCCGAGTCCTCGGCCGTGGCCGAACGTTCGGTGGAGATCGCCAACAAGGGCAACGAGGTGGTGCACAACACCATCCACGGCATGGACAACATCCGTGAACAGATCCAGGACACCGCCAAACGCATCAAGCGCCTGGGGGAATCGTCTCAGGAAATTGGCGATATTGTCAGCCTGATCGACGATATCGCCGACCAGACCAACATCCTTGCCCTCAACGCCGCGATCCAGGCGAGCATGGCCGGTGACGCCGGGCGCGGCTTTGCAGTGGTGGCCGATGAGGTGCAGCGCCTGGCCGAGCGCTCGTCGGCCGCCACCCGGCAGATCGAGAACCTGGTGCGGGCGATCCAGACCGACACCAACGAAGCCGTGATTTCCATGGAGCAGACCACCACCGAAGTGGTGCGCGGCGCGCGGCTGGCCCAGGACGCCGGGGTGGCCCTGGAAGAAATCGAGGGGGTGTCCAAGACCCTGGCTGCGCTGATCCAGAGCATCTCCAACGCGGCGCAGCAGCAAACCTCGTCGGCGGGGCAGATCTCCCTGACCATGAACGTGATCCAGCAGATCACCAGCCAAACCTCATCGGGCTCCACGGCCACCGCCGAAAGCATTGGCAACCTGGCCAAAATGGCCAGCCAGTTGCGCCGCTCGGTATCGGGCTTCACCTTGCCGCCCGTGCGCAAGACCGATGAATGACATGCCCCCCCAAAACCACCGCAATCTAAATGTGGGAGCGGGCTTGCTCGCGAAAGCGGTGTATCAGTCACCTAATGTGCCGACTGACCCAGCGCTTTCGCGAGCAAGCCCGCTCCCACATGGATTCTCACTTTTCACCCATTCAGACGGGAGTCGTTATGGTTGACCGGCACGACTACGTCGCCCTCGAATGGGTCAAGGGCGAGATCGCCGACACCCTGAAGCAGGCCCGTGCGGCACTGGACGCCTTTGCCGACGACGCCAGCGAGCAAGCCCTCGCGCAGTGCCTGGAGGGCATTCATCAGGTCCACGGCGCCCTGCAGATGGTCGAGTTCTACGGCGCGGCACTGCTTGCCGAAGAAATGGAGCACCTGGCTCAGGCCCTGCAAGCCGGGCACGTCAGCCAGCGCGAAGAAGGCATCCGCCTGCTGCAACAGGCCCTCGGGCAACTGCCGTTGTACCTGGACCGTGTGCACAGCGCCCGGCGCGACCTGCCCCTGGTGGTGTTGCCGCTGCTCAACGACCTGCGCAGCGTGCACGGCAAAAGCCTGCTCTCGGAAACCAGCCTGTTCAGCCCGCAACTGCTGGTGATCGCCCCGCTGCCCGATGACGCCCTGGCCCAGCGGGCACCGGCGGACTTTGCCGAGCAACTGCAGCACTGGCGGCAAATGCTGCAACAGGGCCTGGCCGGGCTGCTGCGTGAAGATCACGGCCCGAGCAACCTGGAAGACATGGCACGGGTCTTCGCCCAACTGGAAGCACTGTGTCACGGCGCGCCATTGCTGCCGTTGTGGCAAGTCACCTCGGCGCTGGCCGAAGGCATGCTCACTGGCGTGATCGCCAATAGCCCGGCATTGCGCAGCCTGCTCAAGAGCTGCGACAAGGTGCTCAAGCGCCTGCAAACCCAGGGCATCGAAGGGATCAACAGCCCGGCACCGGACCAGTTGCTCAAGAGCCTGCTGTTTTATATCGCCAAAGTCACCCGGCCGACGCCGCGCATGCAAAGCCTCAAGGAACGCTACGGCCTGGATGAAGCCTTGCCCGACAGCACCGTGGTCGATGCCGAGCGCGCGCGCCTGGCCGGGCCGGACCGCAATGCCATGGGCTCGGTGCTCGGCGCGTTGTGTGAGGAGTTGGTACGGGTCAAGGAACGCCTGGACCTGTTTGTGCGCAGCGACCGCCAGCACATCGCGGACCTCGACAGCCTGTTGGCGCCCTTGCGCCAGATCGCCGATACCCTGGCGGTGCTTGGCTTTGGCCAGCCGCGCAAAGTCATCATCGACCAGTTGGCGGTGGTCCAGGGCCTGGCCCAGGGGCAGCGCGAGCCCAACGACGCGGTGTTGATGGATGTCGCCGGGGCCCTGCTTTATGTCGAAGCGACCCTGGCCGGGATGGTCGGCACTGTCGAGCCGCAAAACCGTGAAGACAGCCGCCTGCCCACCACCGACCTGACCCAGATCCACCAGTTGGTGATCAAGGAGTCGTGCCAGTGCCTCAAGCAGGCGCGGGAGCTGATCATCGACTGCCTTGAGGCGCAATGGGATACACAACGCCTGGAATCCCTGCCAGAGCTGCTGACCCAGGTGCGTGGCGCCCTGGCAATGATTCCGCTGCCCCGTGCGGCGAGCCTGATGCGTGGTTTTAATGACTACGTGGATGAGCAGTTGATGGTCCAGGACACTGCGCCCTCTGCGGCACAACTCGAGCATCTTGCCGACGTGCTCACCAGCCTGGAGCACTACCTCGAACGCATGCTCCAGGACCCGGATGCGCCCGGCGAACGTGTCTTGGACATCGCTTACGAAGGCCTCGCGGCGCTGGGTTACGCGCCGCTGCAGGCCCAGCAGACCTGGCGCCAGGAGCGCTCGGCGTTGAGCGATGAAACCACGGATAACACCCAGACGCTGGCACAGGCGCTCGCCAGCCCGACGCCGCGCCTCAACCCGCCGGCACTGCAACGCCCGGGCAGCCTGTTGCCGCCACCGGCCGACGAAGAGTCGGTGGATGATGAACTGCGCGAAGTGTTCCTGGAAGAAACCGCCGAAGTGCTGGAAGTACTGCAGCGCTTGATACCCCAAGGCGCTGCCAGCCTCGAAGACAAGACCGCCCTGAGCGATATGCGCCGTGCCTTCCATACTCTCAAGGGCAGTGGGCGCATGGTGCGAGCCCTGGTGCTGGCGGAGCTGGCGTGGGCCGTGGAAAACCTGCTGAACCGCGTGCTCGAGCGGGTGGTCGCGCCGGGTGCCGAGGTCCAGGCCGTACTGGATGATGTGCTGGTGCTCTTGCCGGCGCTGATCGCCGAGTTCGCCGCCGACGCCCAGCGCCAGCGCGATGATGTCGACCTGCTTGCCGCGCGCGCCCATGCCCTGGCCAGTGGCGCACCGTTACCCGAAGCCATGGAGCCGGACGACAGCGCACTCGACCCGCTGCTGCTGGAAATTTTCCGCAACGAAGCGCAGAGCCACCTGGACAGCCTCAACCAGTTTTTGCACCAGGCCACCGAACAGATGCCGCTGCCCGTCAGCGATGAGTTGCAACGCGCCCTGCATACCCTCAAGGGCAGCGCCTACATGGCGGGGGTGCTGCCCATCGCCGAATTGGCGCGGCCGTTGGACCACCTGACCCGTGAATACAAGGCCCATCGCTTGCCGTTGGACCTGGATGAAATCGAACTGCTGCTGGAGGGCGAAGCCTTGTTCCAGCGCGGCCTGCGCCAGTTGGACAGCGATCCTCTGGTGCCCATCAACGGCGCGGCCGACTTGATCAAACGCACCCAGGCGCACCTCGACAGCCATCTCGAAGCGGTGCTCAATGCGCCGAGCGCCGGCCTGCGGGTCAAGCGCGACCCACACTTGATCAGCAACTTCCTGGCCCAGGGCATGGACATCCTGCTCGACGCCGAAAGCCTGCTGCGGCGCTGGCAGCAACACCCTGGCGAGCGCCAGGAACTCAGCGCATTGCTGGACGAGCTGACCACCCTGGGCGAGGGCGCGCACCTGGCCGACCTGCACCCGATGGATGAGCTGTGCGAAGCCTTGCTCGACCTCTATGGCGCAGTGGAAGAGAGCAGCCTGGCGGTCAGCGAGCGGTTTTTCCAGGAGGCCGAGCAGGCCCATGAAGCCCTGATCAACATGCTCGACCAACTGGCCGCCGGCCAGGAAGTCAGCCCGGCACCGGCGCGCATGAAAGCCTTGCGCGAGTTGCTCGATGAAGGGCTGGACCCCAGCGCCACCGGCCTGATCAAAACCGACGGCAGCCGCGCATTGAGCATTGCCGAACTGGGGGCGGCCACCACGCAGTTGCAACAGGACTGGGCGGTGGACGATGAAATCGTCGAGATTTTCCTTGAGGAAGCGGTGGATATCCTCGACAGCGCCGGGCAATCCCTCAAGCGCTGGTTGCTAGAGCCCGACGGCGTGGCGCCGCTGTCGTCCCTGCAACGGGACCTGCATACCCTGCGCGGCGGCGCGCGCATGGCCGAAATCGGCCCGGTGGGCGATCTGGCCCAGGAACTGGAAAGTCTTTACGAAGGCCTGGTGGACCGGCGCTACAGCTACTCCGGTGAAATAGCGCAAGTGTTGATGGACAGCCACGAACACCTGGCCTTGCAGTTGGAGCAGTTGCAAGAGCAGCAACCCCTGAGCGACTCCAACGCCCTGATCAGCCGCTTGCGCGAGGTGCGCCAGAACGCTGCGCCGGTCGCGGCGCCCACTGCACCCGAGGCGCAGGGGGCCGGCAGTGATCCCGAGCTGCTGGATATCTTTCTTGAAGAAGCGGCCGACATCCTCGACAGCTCCGGCGCTGCGCTGTTGCGCTGGCAGGCCGAGCCCCAGGGCCGTCAGGAAGTCGAGACCCTGCTGCGCGACCTGCACACCCTCAAGGGCGGCGCGCGCATGGTCGAAATCGGCCCGATCGGTGACCTGGCCCATGAGCTGGAGTTTCTCTACGAAGGCCTGTCGGCGGGCTTGCTGGCGCCCACCAGCGAGCTGTTCGCGCTGCTGCAAGGCTGCCATGACCGTCTGGCGCAGATGGTCGAGGCGGTGGCGGCGGGGTTGCCGGTCGGCTCGGTGGAACGCCTGATCGAACGCATCAAAAGCCTGGTCCAGCCCAGCGAAGACCAGGCGGTACCGGTCGCCATGGTCGCCAGCAAACCGGAAGCGCCGGCAGCCAGCGAGCCGGGCGCGGACATGGTGAAAATCTCTGCCGAGCTGCTGGATGACCTGGTCAACCTGGCCGGTGAAACCTCGATTTTCCGTGGGCGTATCGAGCAGCAGGTCAACGATGCTCGCGCCGCCCTCAGCGAGGTGGAAACCACCATCGAGCGTATGCGCGACCAACTGCGCCGCCTCGATACCGAGACCCAGGGGCGCATCCTCAGCCGTCAGCACGCCGAAACCGAGCGCCTGGGCTATGAAGAATTCGACCCGCTGGAAATGGATCGTCATTCCCAGTTGCAACAGTTGTCCCGTGCGTTGTCTGAGTCAGCCTCGGACCTGCTGGACCTCAAGGAGACCCTCGACCAGCGTAACCAGGACGCGCAAAACCTGTTGCAGCAACAGGCGCGGATCAACACCGAGCTGCAAGAGGGCCTGATGCGCACGCGCATGGTACCGTTCGAGCGCATGCTGCCGCGCCTCAAGCGTATCGTGCGGCAAGTGGCCGGCGAGCTGGGCAAGGACGTGGAATTCGTGGTCGGCAATGCCGAGGGCGAGATGGACCGCAACGTGCTGGAACGCATGGCCGCGCCCCTGGAACATATGCTGCGCAACGCCGTCGACCATGGCCTGGAATCGCGGGATGCGCGGTTGTTGGCGGGCAAGCCGGAGAAGGGCCGGATCACCCTGGACCTGAGCCACGAAGGCGGTGACATCATCTTCGACATGCGCGACGACGGTGCGGGCGTGCCTCTGGATGCGGTGCGGCGCAAGGCGATCAAGCGCGGCCTGCTGGACCCGGAGATGGAGATCAGCGACCGCGACGTGTTGCAGTTCATCTTGCAGCCGGGCTTTTCCACCGCCGAAAAAATCACCCAGATTTCCGGGCGCGGCGTGGGCATGGACGTGGTGCATGAAGAAGTGCGCCAACTGGGCGGCAGCATGGTGATCGACTCCACGCCGGGGCAGGGCGTGCACTTTCGCATTCGCCTGCCGTTTACCGTGTCGGTCAACCGGGCATTGATGGTGCAGTGTTTTGAGGATCAGTACGCGATTCCGCTGAACACCATCCAGGGCCTGGTGCGCGTGCTGCCCAATGAGCTGGAAGGGCATTACCAACTGGACCCGCCGGTGTATGAATACGCCGGCCAGCACTACGAGTTGTATTACCTGGGCGAGTTGCTGCACACCGTGGCCCGGCCCAAGCTGTTGGGGCAAAGCCAGCCGCTGCCGGTGCTGCTGATGCAGTGCAACGAGCGGTACATTGCGGTGCAGGTGGACGACATGGCCGGCACCCGGGAAATCGTGGTCAAGGGCCTTGGCCCGCAGTTTGCGGCGGTGCAGGGGCTGTCGGGGGCGACCATCCTCGGCGATGGCCGGGTGGTGTTGATCATCGACCTGCTGGCGCATATCCGCGCCCTGGCCCCGGCCTTGCCGGCCCAGGCGGCGGACACCGCATTGGCGGTCAACGAGCCGCAGAAAAAACAGCGGTTGCTGGTGCTGGTGGTGGACGATTCGGTGACCGTACGCAAAGTCACCAGCCGCCTGCTGGAACGCAACGGCATGAACGTACTGACCGCCAAGGACGGCATCGACGCCATCGCCTTGCTTGAAGAACACACCCCCGACCTGATGTTGCTGGACATCGAAATGCCGCGCATGGATGGTTTTGAAGTGGCGATCCAGGTGCGCAACGACCCGCGGCTCGCGCGCCTGCCGATCATTATGATCACCTCGCGCACCGGCCAGAAACACCGCGACCGGGCCATGGCGATTGGCGTCAACGACTACCTTGGCAAGCCCTATCAAGAGTCGGTGTTGCTCGAAAGCATCGCCTACTGGAGCCCGAAACATGCTTGACCACCGCACCAGTCAACTCACCGGCTTGCTGCTGCCCCTGGCCGACCGCCACCTGTTGCTGCCCAACGTGGCGGTGGCCGAGCTGATCGACTTCCAGCGCGGCGAACCGGCCAGCGACGCCCCGCCGTGGTACTTGCGGCCAGTGACCTGGCGCGACCAGCAACTGCCCCTGATCAGCTTTGAAGCGGCCTGCGGTGGCACCAGCGTCGTCAGCGAACGCGCACGAATCGTCGTGCTCAACGCCCTGGGCGGGCGCCCGACATTGAAGTTTATTGCGCTGGTGATCCAGGGCATTCCCCGTTCGTACAAGCTCGACAGCCAACTGAGTTATGTGGACGTCCCCCTATCACCGCTGGAACTGGCGGCGGTACAGGTCGGCGAACATGTGGCGAAAGTGCCGGACCTGATGGGGCTGGAAGCGCTGCTGGTCGAAGCTGGCCTGGCCTGAACCCCCGTTCTCAGCACCTCTGAAGACCCAATGTGTGGAGACCTCCCACAGCTAGCTGCGCACGAAAGCTTGAAGCAGGCCGTAATCGTTCAGATCGGCTGCGCGCAGTGCCTGGATGTAGCGCATACGGACTTCATTGGCGGCGATCAGGTTAGCGCTTCCCCAGGAGAAAAGTGCGAGCCCTTGTTGTCTGAGCAGGCAGTCAGCCATCAAGCGCGCGTGGCGACCGTTGCCATTGGGGAATGGGTGCAGTGAAACCAGTTGGTGATGGAAGCGGACAGCAACCTCTTCGCACGGGAATACATCGTGTTCCAGCCAATACGTTGTGTTGTCTAGAAGGTGACGTAGGTTGACTGAAATCTTCGTCCAGTCGCAGCCGATATTTTTGTCGGAGTGCCTGAATGTCCCAGCCCATTTCCATGTATCACTGAACATTCTGACGTGGAGTTGACGGCAGAAATGTTCATTCAAGACATCAAGCTTGTTTTGTCGCCCCAGCCAACGCATTGCCTTGAGGATGTTTGCAGCTTCCCATTCATCCAGCTCGCCTTGGGTGGTGATGTGCCTAGGCTTGAGCCCTGCTACTTCGTCGGGATCCAGGGGTGTTTGGCCGGGTTTCAGCTCAAGTACTATCGCCACAATCGAGCCCATGAGCCGCGGAGCAATTCCATACGGCGAGCGGCCACCTGACGCTCGACGAACGTATCTGACGGGCGCTGGTTTTCGAGGCCCATCGTATGAGCGACACCCATCACTTCTTGCCTGGCCAGTACCTCGGCGCGCGCCTGCACCATCTCGCGCAGCGGTTTTCTTGGCACCAGAGCGTAAACAAGCTCACAGTCCAGACCTGCCGCCAACTTACGCAACTGGGCGAGTGTGATGCGATCATCGGCTTCGGCCTGCTCCGACTGCTGCAACGTCGCAAAGGCAACGCCAAGCAGGGCTGCCTGGGACCTCAGCGATCGGCCCAATGATTCTCTGATCGAGCGCAGCCATCCTCCAGGCGGGGTGGATTTACCGCTTAGTGTTTCAAACGGCTCCAGGGCCTTTTCTACTTGGGCAAGGCGCAGTTCGTTGAGTGAGGAGGAGGTCATGGGGGCACCCGTATTTGCCTATCAGATGTTCACACCGCGAAATTGCGGATGTGTTTGCATCGTTGATCTTAATTATCGAATGCCTATAGGCATACATTTTCAGGCTATATGTATGTTTATAGGCAGTCAATATTGAATGTTTTGTATGTCTATAGGCATTCATTTTTAGTGTGAGCAAGAGGGTTCGGATACAAAAGGCTAGTGAGGCGATGTCCGAGCAACAACCCCCAAAACCTGTAGGAATGATCGTGCGGCATGATTCCTTCAGATTTTTCCCGCACGTTTTCGCGCCGCCCATGAACTTGTCGCTCGCCGCCTTCGCGCCTAGGCTTGGTCGGTCATCGCAAAAAACGGTGACACGGACGTGCAAGTCCGGTTACATATCGGCGCACCAACGCCCATAGCCATTCAACGGGCGTTTTTTATGCCTGCTGTGTTTGTTATGGCGGCTGTGCGTGGGAGACCTTCGGGTCTGCCGGGGGCCGATATGCCCGGTCTTGCACACCTGCGCACAGCTGCCACCCGATTTGCGTGCAAGCAAGTGGTGTCAGTCTCCTTCACATATCGGAGATGTTCACCATGATCAAACCCACCCCCAACCCACCTACCTCATCCAGTATCTTCACCGTCAACCCACACCAGAACACCGAAACCCTGCTGGTCAACGCCAGCGAAACCCTCGCCTCCCTCAACGCCCTGGCCTTTGAGCTCAACGGCGCCCAGCGCGGCGTACTCCTGGCCATCCAACAAATGACCGAACTGGGCCAACTGCTGGTCGAGCGTGCGCTGGAGCAAATATCGCCTGCGGCCGCTGCGTAAAACTTGATCAGTCCCAGAAAGGGACCGTTCGTTCCCTTTTTGGGACTGATGCCTGCTCGGGTAAAGCCCCACGTAAACCCGCCGATAACCCAAGGAGTCTTTCGGTGGAAGCAACAACACAATGTGGCTATTTGACGTATTTGCCCGGCTGTATAACCTCAACCCATTTACCTTCGCTTTCATAATGTGGCTTGTGGTGCTGGTGATCACCGCCAGCGTGACGATGAAACACCCGACCAGGCGCGGCAAGCTCTTAGGGTTTGGGATCACGTCCGTAGGTGCGGTGTTGATTCTGGGGCACCTGGAACTGCTGACGCTCAGCGCCACCGGCAAAGAAATCAAAGGGGTTGTGACCAACTTTATAGTCATGACCCTGGGCGGCCTGGGCTCGGGCCTGCTGGCGGTGGCTATCTCGAAAGGACCGAGCAAGGCCGAGCTCCAAAAGACCCGCAACTTCGTCCGCGGCTGGGGCCTGAGGATCTTTGAATACCTGTTCGTGTTTATCCTCATGTGCTCACTTGCCTTGTCTGCGCTCTGCCTGCTCTTGTGGTTCTTCGGTTGGCCTGTGGTAACGGGGCATGTCGTGTCGGGCCTGTTGCTGGCTTTCCTGAGCGCAGCGTCGGGCTGTGCGATCGTCTCCTATCTGCGTCGGTTGATGAAGTGGGAACAGCTGGGCGTGGCCGTGTTGTTTGGGCTGTTGCTGTTTCTGCTGCCCGTGTACGTGCAGGCCATTTGGGGGCTGGTGAGCTGGAGCCTGGCGGCGGTGCTGGGGTTCCATGGCGTAGCGGGCATTGCCATGGGCTGGACCGTGTGGCGCCAGCGCATGGAATGGCGGCGCTCCTGACCGTTACTCCAACCGTAACAGTCCACCACCGAGCTTGATTGATACCCCTCCGATTCACTCCTATGGTGAGCCCCACGACAGCGAACCCGTGGAGCGATCATGACAACAACAATAACCCCCGACTCGCGCTGGACGCGGCGCCGCGACGAGAAGCGGCGCCGGCTCGGGCTGGTGCAGGCGTTTGCCGATGGGGCGGTGCTGCCCAGCGACCGGATCGTCGAGGCCCTGCAAGCCCTGATCCTGCCCGGCGACCGGGTGGTGCTGGAAGGCAATAACCAGAAGCAGGCTGACTTTCTTTCGCGCTCCCTGGCCAAGGCCGACCCGGCCGTGCTCCATGACTTGCACATGATCATGCCCAGCGTCGGGCGTTCCGAGCACCTGGACCTGTTTGAAAAGGGCATCGCACGCAAACTCGATTTCTCGTTTGCCGGCACCCAATCCCTGCGCATCAGCCAGCTCCTTGAAGACGGCCTGCTGGAAGTCGGCGCGATCCACACCTACATCGAACTCTATGCGCGACTGGTCGTAGACCTGATCCCCAACGTGGTGCTGTCCGCCGGCTTTATGGCCGACCGCGCCGGCAATATCTACACCGGCCCCAGTACCGAAGACACCCCGGCGCTGATCGAGCCGGCGGCCTTCAGCGATGGCATCGTCATCGTGCAGGTCAACCAATTGGTCGACGACGTCAGCGACTTGCCCCGTGTGGACATACCGGCCAGTTGGGTAGATTTCGTGGTGGTGGCCGACAAACCCTTCTATATCGAACCGCTGTTCACCCGCGACCCCCGGCATATCAAGCCGGTGCATGTGTTGATGGCGATGATGGCGATCCGTGGCATCTACGAAAAACACAATGTGCAGTCGCTGAACCATGGCATTGGTTTCAACACTGCCGCGATTGAACTGATCCTGCCGACCTACGGCGAGTCCCTGGGCCTTAAAGGCAAGATCTGCCGCAACTGGACCCTCAACCCGCACCCGACGCTGATCCCCGCCATCGAAAGTGGCTGGGTCGAAAGCGTGCATTGCTTCGGCACCGAACTGGGCATGGAAAACTACATCGCCGCGCGCCCGGATGTGTTCTTCACCGGTCGCGACGGCTCGTTGCGCTCCAACCGGATGTTCTGCCAACTGGCGGGGCAATACGCGGTGGACCTGTTTATCGGCGCCACCTTGCAGGTGGATGGCGACGGTCATTCGTCCACGGTGACCCGTGGCCGGCTCGCCGGGTTTGGTGGCGCGCCGAATATGGGCCATGACCCGCGCGGGCGCCGCCACGGCACCCCGGCCTGGCTCGACATGCGCCACGACGATGCACCCGAAGCCTTGCTGGAACGCGGCAAAAAACTGGTGGTGCAAATGGTCGAGACCTTCCAGGAGGGCGGCAAACCGACCTTCGTCGACACCCTCGACGCGGTGGAAGTGGCGCGCAAAAGCGGCATGCCCCTGGCGCCGATCATGATTTACGGCGACGACGTGACCCACTTGCTCACCGAAGAAGGCATCGCCTACCTGTACAAGGCGCGCTCCCTGGAAGAGCGCCAGGCGATGATCGCGGCGGTCGCCGGGGTGACTGCCATCGGCTTGCGCCACAACCCCAAGGACACCGCGCGCATGCGCCGCGAAGGCCTGATCGCCTTGCCCGAAGACCTCGGCATCCGCCGCACCGATGCCACCCGCGAACTGCTGGCGGCCAAAAGCGTGGCCGACCTGGTGGACTGGTCCGGTGGCCTGTACAACCCGCCCGCCAAGTTCAGGAGCTGGTAAATGCACGCACTCAAACTGCACACACTGACCCTGGCCGAGCAACTGGCGGACCTGGCGGTCGAGGCGCTGATCGACGAAGCGGACCTGTCGCCCAAACCGGCGCTGGTGGATCGGCGCGGCAATGGCGCCCATCAGGATTTGCACCTGGGCTTGATGCACGCCTCGGCGCTGTCCTTGTGGCCGGCCTTCAAGGAAATGGCCGAAGCGGCGATTGCCTTGGGTGAGATTGGCCTGCCGCTACGCGAAGCCCTCGGACGGATCGGCCGCGAAGGCGAGCAGGCGATGCTCGCCACCACTCAGGGCGTGAATACCCACCGTGGCGCGATCTGGGCCCTCGGTCTGCTGGTGGCTGCTGCCGCGCTGGACCCCACCTCCCGTCACGCCAGTGCCCTGAGCCTGCGGGCTGCGCGCCTGGCCCTGCTCAATGACCGTTTTGCACCGCAACCGTTGAGCCATGGCGCGCAAGTCGCGCAACGCTATGGCGTGCGTGGCGCCCGCGAAGAAGCGCAACTGGGCTTCCCCGCCGTGCTGCAACGCGGCCTGCCGCAACTGCACGCAAGCCGCCTGCAGCACCACGGCGAGCAGAACGCGCGCCTCGACGCACTGTTGGCGATCATGACCCAACTGGCCGACACCTGCGTGCTCTACCGCGCCGGCACCGACGGCCTGCAGGCCATGCAACTAGGCGCCCAGGCCGTGTTGGATGCGGGCGGCAGCGCGAGCCTGGCGGGGCGGCGTCGCCTCAATGAATTGGACCAGCAACTGCTGGCGCTGAATGCTTCCCCCGGTGGCGCCGCCGACCTGTTGGCCGCGTGCCTGTTTATCGACCGCATCGAGTCTTGCGACGGAGCGTTTTGATGGAAACCCTATCTTTTGAATTCCCCGCCGGGCAGCCGCCCAAAGGCCGCGCGCTGGTGGGTTGCGTCGGTTCCGGCGACCTTGAAGTGTTGCTGGAACCAGGTACGGCGGGCACCTTGAGCATCCAGGTGCAAACCTCGGTCAACGGCGCCGAGCAACGCTGGCAGCACCTGTTCCAGCGGATCTTCCAGGAACAGACCCCACCGGCCTTGAACATTCAGATCCACGATTTTGGCGCCACCCCCGGCGTGGTGCGTTTGCGCCTGGAGCAAGGTTTCGAGGAGCTGGGCCATGACTGATTTACTCAATAGGCACAGCTTCGTCGAGCTCGGTGCCCGCCAGCGGGCCAAGGCCTTGCTGGATGCCGGCAGCTACCGTGAACTGATCGACCCGTTCCAGCGCGTGATGTCGCCGTGGTTGAGTCGCCAGGGCGTGGTGCCGCAGGCCGACGATGGGGTGGTGATCGCCAAGGGCACGCTCGACGGCCTGCCGCTGGTGATTGCGGCCATCGAAGGCAACTTCCAGGGCGGCAGCCTGGGTGAAGTGGGCGGCGCGAAAATCGCCGGCGCCCTGGAACTGGCCGCCGAGGACAACCGCAACGGCATTCCCACGCGGGCGGTGTTGCTGCTGGAAACCGGCGGCGTGCGCTTGCAGGAAGCCAACCTCGGGCTGGCGGCGATTGCCGATATCCACGCCGCGATTGTCGACCTGCGCCAGTACCAGCCGGTGATCGGCGTGGTGGCCGGCAGCGTGGGCTGTTTTGGCGGCATGTCCATTGCCGCTGGCCTGTGCAGTTACTTGCTGGTGACCCGCGAAGCACGCCTGGGCTTGAACGGCCCACAAGTGATCGAACAGGAAGCCGGCCTTGAAGAATACGACTCCCGTGACCGGCCCTTTATCTGGAGCCTGACCGGCGGCGAGCAGCGCTTCAACAGCGGCTTGACCGACCGTTATGTGGCGGACGATGTGGCGCAGATCCGCCAGCCGATCAGTGAACTGTTGCAGCAAGGTTTGCCGGCAGCGCCGCGCAGCCGCCAAGCGGACTATTACCTGGCGCGCCTGGCTGCACTGGATACCGAACCGCAGATCGAGCCGGCGACGGTTCGCGACCTGTATCAGGGAGAACGCCCATGAGAGGCTTGCAGTGGTTCAATGCATTGAGCGCCGGCGCAGCGCCAGTGGCGGGTTTGCCGGCGTCGTTGAAAGTTGCCGATGGGGTACTCGGCGAGCATGCCGTACGCTTTATCGCGGTGGTGCCGGATGCTGCCAACCGCTTCCCCCGGGCGCGCCAGGGTGAAGTCGGTCTGCTGGAAGGCTGGGGCCTGGCCAAGGCGGTGGATGAAGCCATCGCCAGCGGCGATCAACGCCCGATTGTTGCCATCGTCGACGTGCCCAGCCAGGCCTATGGCCGTCGCGAAGAAGCCCTGGGCATCCATCAAGCCCTGGCGGCGGCGGCAGACAGTTATGCCCGCGCGCGCCTGGCCGGGCACCCGGTGATCGGGTTGCTGGTGGGCAAGGCCATGTCCGGGGCGTTTCTCGCCCATGGCTACCAGGCCAATCGCCTGATCGCCCTGCGGGACCCTGGGGTGATGGTGCACGCCATGGGTAAGGCCTCGGCGGCGCGGGTGACTTTGCGCAGCGTCGAAGAACTGGAAGCCCTGGCCGCCAGCGTGCCGCCCATGGCCTATGACATCGACAGCTATGCCAGCCTCGGCTTGCTCTGGGAAACCCTCACAGTCAGCCAGATCGAACAGCCGACCGTCGACGACCTGGCGCGGGTCAGGGATTGCCTGGTGCAGGCGATCAAGGATGTGCAGAACAGCGGCGTGCGCGATTTGCGCGGGCGCCTGGGCGCCGCCAACCGTGCCGCGTCCAGCCATGTGCGCCAACTGCTGCGGGAACAATGGTGAACGCCCACGACTTGCTCTGGGGCATGACCCCGGCGCACCTGCCTGCTGACGCACCGGCCTGGGTACTGGCGGTGATCGGGGCGGGGCAGCCAGTGGTGGTACGCCGGGCGCTGGTCGATCCGGGCTACGTGGCGGTGGGTGTGCGTGGGCGTTTGCGCGAGCAGCGTTTTGCGGCCGTGATGCCCCTGGCAGCTGTGCAACGGCGAGTGACGCCCGAGGCCCTGCGCGGAATGATCTCACTCCGTGATTTGCCAGCGTTGCGCGCCCTTGATCAACTGCGGCCGGTGCTGGCGCATGAGGCTTGGGGCGTGACCGGCAGCGCGGGGTTCGAGTTGGCCACGGGCATTGAAGCGCTGCATGCCCAGAGCGATCTGGATCTGCTGCTGCGCACTCCCGAGCGTCTTGATCGTGGCGATGCCGAGGATCTGCTGGCGATTTTGGACACCGCGCCGTGTGCCGTGGACCTGCAATTGCAAACCCCTTATGGCGCCGTCGCCTTGCGCGAATGGGCCGGCCCAGCGCGGCGTGTGCTGCTGAAAAACGCCAGCGGTGCGCACTTGGTCAGCGACCCTTGGCAGGCGGTGGCATGAGCAGCCTCCTGGTGTTTCCGGGGCAGGGCGCCCAGCGTCCGGGCATGCTCCAGCAACTGCCCGCCAGCGTCCTTGATGAGGCCAGTGATGCGTTGGTCGAAGATGTGCGTCAGCTCGATTCGGCGCACGCCCTGGCCAGCACCCGCGCCGTGCAACTGTGCCTGCTGATCGCCGGCGTGGCCCATGCCCGGCAATTGCAACGCACCCCGGATTACGTGGCGGGTCTGTCCATCGGGGCCTATCCGGCGGCGGTGATCGCGGGCGCCCTGGAGTTTGCCGATGCGCTCCGGCTGGTCAGCCTGCGCGGTGAACTGATGCAGCACGCTTATCCACAGGGCTATGGCATGACCGCACTGATCGGCCTGAAGTTATCCACCGTCGAAAGCGTGCTCGCCGAGGTCCACAGCACGCAAGCCCCGGTGTACCTGGCCAATATCAATGCCGACAACCAGTGCGTGATTGCCGGCAGCGATGCCGGCATGCAGCGTGTCGCGGATCGTGTCAAAGGCCAGGCCGTGGCCAAGCGCCTGGCCGTCAGCGTGCCGTCTCATTGCGCACTGCTGGAGCAGCCGGCCGAGGCCCTCGCCGAGGTATTCGCCAAGGTTGCGCTCAAGGCGCCGGCCATCACTTACCTGAGCAGTACCCGGGCGCGGCCGATCCGTGATCCCGCGCAGTTGCGCGACGACCTGGCGTTCAACATGTGCCGCATCGTCGATTGGCGCGGCACCGTGCAAAGCGCCTATGAGCGTGGTGTACGCCTGCAGATCGAACTGCCACCGGGCGCAGTCCTCACTGGCCTGGCGCGGCGTGTGTTTGAGCAAGGCACCGTGATCGCCTTCGAAGGCGCGCGCCTGGACACCTTGCAGGCCCTGCTGGAACAGGAGGGCCGCCACCACCGATAAAGCGTGAGCTTGGCTTTCGAAGCACAAAAACAACAATTTCGATCAAGCATCAAGAGGACTACCAGCATGATTATTTACGGTGTGGCGTTTCTGGCCTTGTGTACCCTTGCAGGCTTGTTTGTCGGCGAGCTGTTGGGCAAATGGATGGGCATTCCGGCCAACGTCGGCGGGGTGGGCATCGCGATGTTGCTGCTGATCGGCCTGGGCAGTTACCTCGGCAAGCGTGGCCTGTTTACCGGCAAATCCGAGCAGGGCGTGAGCTTCTGGGCGGCGGTGTACATTCCCATTGTGGTAGCCATGGCGGCCCAGCAAAACGTGTATGGCGCGATCAGTGGCGGCCCCATGGCGATTCTCGCCGGTACGAGCGCGGTGGTGGTGGCATTTGCCCTGGTGCCGGTGCTGGTACGCCTCGGCAACCGTGAGCCGGATGCGGTCGTCCCCACCAAGTCGGCAGGGTGAGCGCCATGTACGAATCCTTGATGAAAGTCATCACCGGCTACGGCCTGATCAGTGGTTTTGCGGTGATCGGCCTGACCATGTGGGTGTCCTACTGGATCAGCGACAACTTCACCAAAGGCCGCCTGCATGGCTCGGCCATCGCGATCCTGCTGGGGCTGGTGTTGTCCTATGTGGGCGGTGCGTTTACCGGCGGGGCCAAGGGCGTGGTGGATATCCCGCTGCTGTCGGGCATCGGCCTGCTGGGCGGGGCGATGCTGCGGGACTTTGCCATCGTCGCCACCGCGTTTGGTGTGAGCGTCGATGAACTCAAACGCGCCGGGTATGTGGGGGTGCTGGCGTTGTTTGTCGGCGTCGGTTCGTCATTTATCGCCGGCGTCGGGGTGGCCATGGCGTTTGGTTATACCGATGCGGTGAGCCTGACCACTATCGGCGCGGGTGCTGTGACCTATATCGTCGGGCCGGTGACCGGGGCGGCGATTGGCGCCAGTTCCGAGGTGATGGCACTGTCGATTGCGGCGGGGTTGATCAAGGCCATTTTGGTGATGGTAATGACCCCGTTCGTCGCGCCGCTGATCGGCCTGAACAGCCCGCGCAGTGCGGTGATCTTTGGCGGGTTGATGGGGACCTCCAGCGGTGTGGCTGGCGGGTTGGCGGCGACTGATCCGAAGCTGGTGCCTTATGGCTGCCTGACGGCGGCGTTTTATACGGCGCTGGGGTGTTTGTTGGGGCCTTCGTTGTTGTTTTTGCTGATGCGGGGGTTGGTGGGGTAGAGCACAACATTTCGATTGAATGATCGGGCCTCATCACGGGCAAGTCGCACCGCCGCCCCCGCATTTTGATGTGTGAATACATTCAAATGTGGGAGCTGCGGTGCGACGATTCGACTTGCCTGCGATGGCGGTTTCAAATTTGCCGATTGGCATACATCCGACACTCCGCCAACAACGCCAGCAAGTTCGGATCACGCTCCTTGGCCTTCAAGAACACCACGCCAATGTGCTGCTGCAACCGGTAGCGTGGCTGCAACGGGATCAGCTTGACCCGGTTCTCATACACCGCCGCAATCCTCCCCGGCAGCAGCGCATAGCCAACGCCCGAGCTGACCATGCTCAGCAGGGTGAAGATGTCGTTGACCTGCATCGCCACCTTCGGCTCGAAGCCCGCCTGCTTGAACACCCGCGCACCGTCCTGGTGGGTGGCGAAGCCTTGGGTCAGGGTGATGAAGGTGGCGTCGCGCACCTGGGCCAGGTCGATTTCCTGTTCGCGGTCCAGGGGCGAGTCGGCGGGGGTGGCGAGGAAGATGTCGTCGGAAAACAGCTGGATCTGCGCGCAGTCCGGCTCGACGGCCTGGTCGTCGAGGGAGATCAGGATCGCATCCACTTCCATGTTCTTGAGCTTGTACATCAGGTCGACGTTGGAGCCCAGGATCAGGTCGATATTCAGCTCGCTGCGCCTGATTTTCAGGCCCATGATCAGTTGCGGCACGGTCTTGACCGTCAGTGAATACAAGGCGCCGAGCTTGAAGCGTTCGGCAGAGAAACCGGCGGCTTCGCGGGTCAGGCGCACGCTGTCGACCACCTCTTGCACCAGCTTCTGTGCGCGTTCTTCGAGGACGTAGGCGCTTTCCAGCGGGGTGAGGTTACGCCCTTCGTGTTTGAACAGCGGGCAACGCAGGGCGTTTTCCAGGGAGTGGATGGCCCGGTGCACGCTGACATTGCTGGTCTGCAACTCGGCGGCGGCGCGGGCCAGGTTGCCGGTGCGCATGAAGGCCAGGAAGATTTCCAGTTTCTTGAGGGTGAATTCTTCGTCGATCAGCATGGCGATGACTCTTATTCGAATGCGTTCGATTGTGCCCGCAAAACCCCGCTGCTCCCAGCCATGTAGCGCCATCTGTACCGCAGTCGTCATAACGGTCTTGCACTCTCGTCTGGCAGGCCTGAGCCTTATGGGGTAGACGCAGCAGTTTTGGAGGTCGGCGACACATGTATCACGGAGAACGATTCAACGCCTGGAGCCATTTGCTCGGCGCCGTGGCAGCCTTTATTGGCGCGGTGTGGATGTTGGTGGTGGCGAGTATGGACGGCAGCCCGTGGAAGATCGTCAGCGTGGCGATCTACGGGGTTACGCTGCTGGTGCTGTACAGCGCCTCGACGGTGTATCACAGCGTGCGCGGGCGCAAGAAAGCGATCATGCAGAAGGTCGACCACTTTTCGATCTACCTGCTGATCGCCGGCAGCTACACGCCGTTTTGCCTGGTGACCCTGCACGGGCCGTGGGGCTGGACGCTGTTCGGGATTGTCTGGGGGCTGGCGGTGATCGGGATCCTGCAGGAGATCAAGCCGCGTTCCGAGGCGCGCATATTGTCGATTGTGATTTATGCGGTGATGGGCTGGATTGTGTTGGTGGCGGTCAAACCGTTGATTGCCGCGCTGGGCATGGACGGGTTTATCTGGCTGGCGTCGGGTGGGGTGTTGTACACGGTGGGGATTATCTTTTTTGCCCTGGAACACCGGTTAAGGCATTCCCATGGGATCTGGCACTTGTTTGTGATTGGCGGCAGTCTGCTGCATTTTGTGGCGATCATGCGCTACGTGCTCTGAAACTGTAGCCGCTGGCTTGTGTGGGAGCTGGCTTGCCTGCGATAGCATCACTGCGGTTTAACTGATGAACCGAGGCGCCTGCATCGCAGGCAAGCCAGCTCTCACAAAAGCCCAGTCCCACATGGGTTTTGTGGTGTTTTAGAGACGGTCTAACTGCTCCTGGGCACGGCTGCCAAAGATCTCCAACAGGCTCGCCAACATATGCGGCGGCGGTTCGTCGGCGCGGGTCAGGGCATACAGGGTGATGGGCAGCGGCGGGGCCAGGGGGCGGATGCAGGTGCTGTCGGTGGATGCACCCAGCGCGGTGAAAGGGTCGATCACCGCCAGGCCGGCGCCGGATTCGACCATGGCGCGGGCCAGGGAATAGGTCTGCACCGAGATTCTCACGCGCGGCGGCGGCTCGACCGCTTCCAGGTAGCTGTCGAGCCGCGCCGACAGTGGGTCGGCACTCGACAGGCCAATCAACGGCGCGCCCGCCAGGGCCATCAAGGGCAAGGGCTTGCCCAGTTCCGACGCCGGCCAGAAGCCCCGTGGCGCCAGGGCCACCAACACGCCGTGGGCCAATGCCTGGGCCTTGAGCCCCGGATGGTCCGGGGACTTGAGGGTCAGCGCCACATCCATCTCGCGCATCAACAGGTTTTGCACCAGCTCACGGCTGTGGGCGCTGGACAGTTCGCAGGCGATGTCCGGGTAGCGCTGGGTCCATTCGCCAATCGCTGGCGGCAGCAGCGACAAGGCCAGAGCTGGCGTGGCGCCGATGCGCAGGCTTTGGCCGGGTGCGCGCCGCAGGTTCTGCGCCAGGCGCCGCACGCCTTGCAGGCTTTCGCTGACCTTATCGACTTCGCGCTCCAGGGCCAGGGCTTCCGGGGTGGGCTGCAGCTTGCCGCGGATGCGCAGGAACAGCGGGAAGCCCAGTTGCAGCTCGGCATGTTGCAGCACCTTGGTCACCGCCGGTTGCGAGACATGCAGCAACTGCGCGGCGGCGCTGACCGAGCCGGTCTGGCGGATGGCCTGGAAGATTTCGATATGACGCAAGCGCATGACGAGTCCATAACCTTTGTTTATAGGTGGCCCATCTTTATTCATTGTCCGGCGCCTGTCACCTGCCCCTACCCTTGGACGCTCATTACAACGCTTGGGAATCGACATGGCTCAGCAGGTTTGCATCATTGGCGGTGGGGTCATCGGTCTGGCGAGTGCCTATGCCCTGGTGCGCGCCGGCATGGACGTGACGGTGGTCGAGGCCCGCGACAGCCTGGGCAGCGAGACCAGCTTTGCCAATGGCGGCCAGTTGTCCTATCGCTACGTTGCGCCGCTGGCGGACAAAGGTGTGCCGCTGCAAGCCATTGGCTGGCTGCTGCGCGGTGATTCACCCTTGAAGCTGCGCCCGCGCCTGGACCCGGCGCAATGGCGTTGGATGGCCTCGTTCCTTGGCGCCTGCCGGGCTTCGGTAAACAAGCGCAATGCCGGCCACTTGTTGCGCCTGGCCAGCCTGAGCCAGGGCATCTTGCAGCAGTGGCGCGAAGAAGACGGGCTGGACGGTTTCGACTGGAAACGCAATGGCAAGCTGGTGACGTTTCGCAGCCACCACACGTTTGAACACGCTCGCAATAAGGTGCTCGATCGCCTGCAACAGCAAGTGCTGTCGGCGGCCGATTGCACGCGCCTGGAACCGACCCTGGGGGCCACGGATTTTGTCGGGGGCATCTACACACCCAATGAAGAAGTGGCGGATTGTCATGGCTTCTGCCAGCAATTGGCGGCACGCCTGGACGCGTCGGGTCGTTGCCGGTTTGTGCTGGGGCGCAAAGTCACGGGCATCCGCCATGCCAACGGCACGGTGCAGGCGATTGAGTTGGGTGGCGAGGTGATGCCGGTGCAGCACCTGGTGCTGGCGGCGGGGGTGCGCAGCCCCGAGTTGGCCTTGCCGGGCATCGCGTTGCCGCTGTATCCGCTCAAGGGCTACAGCCTGAGCGTGCCGATTGGCGAGCAGCACGCCGCACCGAAAATCAGCATCACCGACTATGACCGCAAGATCGTCTACGCGCGGATCGGTGAGCAACTGCGGGTGGCGGCGATGGTCGACATCGTCGGCTTTGATACGGGCCTTGAGCCCAAGCGCCTGGCCCTGATCAAGCGCCAGGCCAGTGAGACGTTCCCCTTGGCCGGCGATTACAGCCAGGCCATCGAATGGGCCGGCATGCGCCCGGCCACCCCCAGCGGCGTGCCGCTGATTGGCGCTAGTGTGTACCGCAACCTGTGGCTCAACCTTGGCCATGGCGCCCTGGGTTTTACCCTGGCCTGTGGCAGCGGCCAGCTGTTGGCCGAACTGATCGGCCGGCATACCCCTTCCATTGATATGCAGGGCCTCGCGCCCCGCGCCGCATAGGACACTGCAATGACCATCACCCGGATCAACAGTAATAGTCGCCTGTCGGGCGCCGTGACCTACCAGGACCTGGTATTCCTCTCCGGCCAGGTGCCGGGCGAGGGCCAGGACGTCGCCACCCAGACCCAAGAGGTGCTGGCCAAAATTGATGCGCTGCTGGCCGAAGCCGGCAGCGACAAGGATCATCTGCTCAACGCGACGATCTACCTGAAAAACATTCAGGAGGGCTTTGCGCCGATGAATGATGCCTGGTCCGCCTGGCTCACGCCCGGCCAGGCACCGACCCGCACCACCCTGCAGGCGGAGCTGGCACGCCCGAGTGTGCTGGTGGAAATCAGCGTCATCGCTGTGCGCCGCCCATAACAAGAAAACCAACGGAGAATAACAATGCAAAAAATCACGTTGATCGGCACTGCGCTGGGGCTGTTGTTGACTGCCCAGGCCCAGGCCAATGAAGCGCCGCTGACGGGCACCCTGGCCAAGGTCGCGAACGCCAAGAGCATCACCCTGGGCTATCGCGATGCGTCGGTGCCGTTTTCCTATGTCGGCGACCATACCGGCAAGCCCATGGGCTATTCGGTGGACCTGGCGAGCAAGATTGTCGAGCGTATCCAACAGAAGACCGGCGTGCCCCAGCTCAACGTGAAGTACAACCTGGTCACCTCCCAGACCCGTATTCCGTTGGTGATCAACGGTACCGTTGACCTGGAGTGCGGCTCCACCGGGGTGACGGCCGAGCGGCAGAAGCAGGTGGCGTTTTCCTATGGCTTTATCTACGTGAAGGGCCAGTTGCTCACTGCCAAGGACAGCGGTATCCAGCGCTTCGCCGACCTGCGCGGCAAGAACGTGGTGACCACTGCAGGCACCACCAACGAGCGCTTCCTCAAGAGCTACAACCACGAGCACAAGCTGGATATGTCGGTGATCAGCGCCAAGGATCACGGCGAGGCGTTCCAGATGCTGCAATCGGGCCGGGCCGTGGCGTTTTATATGGACGATGCGTTGCTCTACGGCGAGCGCGCCAAGGCCAAGGACCCGCACAAGTGGGTGGTGGTGGGCGAGGAGCAATCGCGGGAAATCTACAGCTGCATGGTGCGCAAGGACGACCCGCAGTTTCTGGCGGTGGTCAACGAGACCCTGGGCGAGCTGTACAGCTCGGGGGAAATCAATGGGATCTACCAGCGCTGGTTTGAACAGCCGATCCCGCCGAAGGGCTTGAACCTGGAATTCCCCATGACCAGCGAGCTGAAGGCGATTATTGCCAAGCCGGTCAGCGATCCGGTGGAGTAACCCACCCATCCCGATGTGGGAGCTGGCAAGCCAGCTTGTATGGTTAGACTTGTAGGGGTGGTGGGACTAAAAGCCAGCATCTGACTCTAGCCAGTACAGACCGTGGGAGACTTCGCCCCACCCCTTCACCAAAGCGCCGATAAGGAATG